>CAUUWI010000024.1:0-17661 GCA_963548925.1 uncultured Leptotrichia sp.
TAGCTTTTGCCATTTTAATTTCTCCTCCGTTATTTCTTTAATTTTTGAATTTTTTAAGATTATTGCTTTAAATTTTATTATTTTAGATTTTTATTATTTTCCTTGTCTTTCATCAATTACTTGTTGAGCAATATTTTTTGGAACTTCTACATATTTTTCAAATTCCATTGAATAAGATGCTCTTCCTTGTGTTTTTGATCTCAAGTCAGTTGCATAACCGAACATTTGTGATAAAGGTACTTCTGCATTAACAATTTTTGCATTGTTTCTGTCAGTCATTCCTGAAACTTGTCCACGTCTTGCATTTAAATCTCCAATTACATCTCCCATATATTCTTCTGGAGTAGTTACTTCTACTTTGAAGATTGGTTCTAGTAACACTGGATTAGCTGCTCTAAGTCCTTTTTTAACTGCCATTGAACCCGCTATTTTAAATGCCATTTCTGATGAATCGACTTCATGGTAAGATCCGTCATACAATGTAACTTTTATATCTTGAACAGGGTATCCTGCAACAACTCCTGCTTCTAATGCTTCTTGAATTCCTTTATCTACCGCTGGAATATATTCTCTTGGAATAGCTCCTCCAGTAATTTGGTTAACAAATTCATATCCTTTTCCATGATTAGCTTCAACTTTCATCTTAACATGTCCATATTGTCCACGTCCTCCAGATTGTTTAGCATATTTTTCTTCAACATCTGTTGCACCATTGATTGTTTCTCTATAAGCAACTTGTGGTTTACCAACGTTTGCTTCCACTTTAAATTCACGTTTCATTCTGTCTACGATGATTTCCAAGTGTAATTCTCCCATTCCTGAGATCAATGTTTGTCCAGTTTCTTGGTTAGTTGACACTTTGAATGTTGGATCTTCTTCTGCAAGTTTTGCAAGGGCTGTTCCCATTTTTTCCTGATCGGCTTTAGTTTTTGGTTCAACTGCGATTTGGATAACGGTATCTGGGAATTCCATTTTTTCCAGGATAATTGGAGCATTTTCAGCACATAATGTATCTCCTGTTGTAGTATCTTTTAATCCAACTGCTGCAGCTATATCTCCAGAGTAAACTATGTCAAGTTCTTCTCTTTTGTTAGCGTGCATTTGAAGTAATCTTCCCATTCTTTCTTTTTTTCCTTTAGTAGAATTTAATACGTAAGATCCTTTTTCTAATACTCCTGAATAAACTCTGAAGAACGATAATCTTCCAACAAATGGATCCGTAATAATTTTGAACGCCAATGCTGAGAACGATTCTTCATCTCCAATTGTTCTTTGGATAGGTTCTTCTGTCTTAGGATCAGTTCCATTTACTTTTCCTTCGTTAATATCTACCGGTGACGGCATATAAGCAACTACTGCATCAAGTAATGGTTGGATTCCTTTATTTTTAAACGCTGTTCCACACAACACAGGTACAACTGTTCCTTCAATTGTAGCAACTCTTAATGCTTTTTTGATTTCTTCTTCAGTAATTTCTTCTCCACCAAAGTATTTTTCCATCAAGTCGTCATCAGTTTCAACTACAGATTCAATCATATGTTCTCTTGCTACTTGAGCATCATCTAATAATTCAGCTCTAATATCAGTCACTTCATAATCTGCTCCCATAGTTTCATCTTTAAATAAATATTCTTTCATTGTTACCAAGTCGATAATTCCTTCAAAACTATCTTCTGCACCAATTGGCAATTGGATTGGTACACCGTTTCCGCCTAATTTTTCTTTAATATCGTTTACACACATGTTAAAGTCTGCTCCGACTCTATCCATTTTATTTAAAAATGCCATTCTTGGTACGTTATATTTATCTGCTTGTCTCCAAACAGTTTCTGATTGCGGCTGAACTCCATCAACTGCTGAGAATACTGCAACAGATCCGTCTAATACTCTTAATGATCTTTCTACTTCAACTGTAAAGTCAACGTGGCCTGGTGTATCTATTATATTAATTCTATGTCCATTCCAGAATGCTGTTGTTGCAGCTGATGTAATTGTGATTCCTCTTTCTTGTTCTTGTTCCATATAATCCATCGTAGCAGCTCCTTCGTGAACTTCTCCGATTTTATGGTTTACTCCTGTATAAAACAAAATTCTTTCAGTAGTAGTTGTTTTTCCGGCGTCTATATGTGCCATGATACCAATGTTTCTAGTATCTTTCAAAGCAACTTTTCTTGCCATTTAATTTTTCCTCCTTATTTTTGTAAGCTACTTCTTTATTAATTAAGTATTATTTGAAATTTGAAACAATATTTTTATAAATCCAGTTCTGAAAAAATGAATTCTGTAAAAATATAAACATTTTTAAATACTCAATAATTTTCTTCAAACAAATAAGATTACCATTTGTAATGTGCGAATGCTCTATTTGCTTCAGCCATTTTATATGTATCTTCTTTTTTCTTAATTGATCCACCTTCATTGTTAGCGGCTGCAATTAATTCTTTTTTCAATTTGTTTACCATTCCGTATTCTTTTCTTTCTCTTGTGTATCTAACTAACCATCTGATTGCTAAAGTTTGTTGTCTTTCTTTTCTAACTTCAACTGGTACTTGGTAAGTAGCCCCTCCGATTCTTCTAGATCTTACTTCTAATTGAGGTCTTACGTTTTCCATTGCTCTTCTGAATACTTCGATTCCTTCTTCTTGAGTTTCCTCAGTTATTTGTTGCAATGCTGTATAAAAAATATGTTCAGCTAATGATTTTTTCCCATCTTTCATTAATCCATTAATGAATTTAGTTACTACTTTATCGTTAAATTGAGAATCTGGTAATACATCTCTTCTTTCCGCTCTTCTTCTTCTTGACACTTAATTGTCCTCCTTACTTTTTTAAAAATTAATTACCCTTTTTTCGCTCCGTATCTTGATCTACCTTGTTTTCTGTTTACAACTCCTGCTGTATCCAATGCTCCTCTGATTATTTTATATCTAACCCCCGGCAAATCTTTTGTTCTTCCTCCTCTTAAAAGAACGATACTATGTTCTTGTAAGTTGTGTCCGATTCCTGGAATATAAGCAGTAACTTCAATTCCATTTACTAATTTAACCCTTGCTACCTTTCTTAAGGCTGAGTTCGGTTTTTTAGGTGTAGTTGTATATACTCTTACACAAACCCCTCTTTTTTGTGGATTACCTTTCAATGCAGGTGATTTTTTCTTTTTCTCAGTTGTACTTCTACCAAATCTTACTAATTGATTAATAGTAGGCATCTGTTTTCCTCCTCTCAAATTTCTTTGATTTATATATTTATTCTCGCGTTATTTTTCAAAACTAAAACTTTTTATAAAGCTCATTTCTTCAATCTACATTTGATAAAGCCCAATTTGACAAAGTCTCCATTCCTTTTTCTTGCTTTTCCTGCAAGCTACTTTATCAAACATAAGTGCATACCCATTTTAAGTATGTCGATTTACTCTAAAATTCACTTCAAAACACATTATTTTATAAATAACATATTTTTCAAAATTTAGTTATGAGTTCTAACCTAATCATTCTATACTATAAAAGCCCTTTTGTCAAGGGCTGTAAAAAGATTTTTTATAAAAACAAAGCACCCAAATTTCTTCAAAGCACTTTATTTTAAATTTCTAAACTATTTTTCTCTTAAATACTTTTCAATACCATTTACCATTCCATTTACCATTTTAGTTTGGTATTCTGGTGTTGACATTTTTCTGTCCTCTTCTGGATTTGACATAAATCCAAATTCAATCAGCGTATTTGTAACTTTGGACCAATTTGTTCCTGTCAAATCGTCACGGTAGGATACTCCACGGTTTTTGGCTCCTGTTGCTTTTACGTATTCTGATAATATGTCATGGGAAAATTTGTCACTGGATTTTTGGACACTTTTTGTGTATGGATTTTTTGGTGAAGAAGTTAAAACTGAGGCTCCTTGTGTTGAGGAATTATTGATTCCATCAGCGTGAAGTCTTATATAAAGGGTGCAGCCTGCATTATTTGTCTTGATTGCACGCTCTTTGTTACTGATATTTACATCATGCGTTTCACGTACCATAAATACCTTGTAACCTTTATCTTGCAATGCTTTTCTTAATTTCAATCCAACTTCAAGTGTAAGTTGATATTCATATTTTTTTGTTGCTACTCCTCGTGTTCCAGATGAAACTTTTGGCTTTTTCTTTGATGAACCTGGTGCAACTTCTTCAAGTCCAGGATTTCCTTTAAGCTGGTGTCCCGGATCAATACAGATTAATTCATTACTTTTTTCAGCTGCATTTAATGGAGCTGCCATCATCAATCCTGCTATTGCCAAATATAACATTTTTTTTATTCCTTTTTTCATTTTTCCTCCTAAAATTTTTTATTTAATGTCAACATATCTAAAAATTTTCCTTTAAAATCTCCTTTTTAACTTTAATTTCAACATACTGACATCATTTTAGTTTATCATATAATTAAAAAATTAACAACAACTTTTTTTGATTTTGTTAAATATTTTGAAAATTACACTTGTTTTTTTACAAAATCAAGATATTATATTATTAACAGGACTATTTTAAAAATATTTTATATTAAATAATAGATATTAGTTATAGGAGGTTTTTTATTATGATTTCTTTTGTGTTAGCGATTATCGCCCTTATTTTAGGTTATATATTTTACAGTAAGTTTGTGGAAAAAATTTTTGGAATAGAACCTAACAGAACTCCACCTTCAATTGAATATTACGATGGTGTAGATTATGTGCAAGTTAGCACTCCAAAAGCATTTTTGATTCAATTTTTGAATATTGCGGGAACAGGACCAATATTTGGAGCTATTGCAGGGGCTTTATGGGGACCTGCCGCATTTTTATGGATTGTTTTTGGATGTATTTTTGGAGGGGCTGTTCATGATTTCTTGATTGGTATGCTTTCGCTTAGGGATAAGGGGAGCAGTATTGGAGAGATTGTCGGTAAAAATTTAGGTGTTGTAATGCAGCAAATTATGAGAGTTTTCTCAATTGTTTTGCTGTTGTTAGTCGGTGTTGTATTTATAAAATCGCCTGCTGACATTCTCCACAACTTGATTCCAGGTGTAAGTGCAATGACCTTTACAATTCTTATCATTGCTTATTATATTTTGGCTACAATTCTTCCACTTGATAAAATCATTGCTAAAATTTATCCAATTTTTGGTTTTGCATTATTATTTATGGCAATTGGAATTGGAGTAATGTTAATTTATGGACAATTTACAGGAGCTTTTTCAATTCCTGAAGTTACTGAAATCTTTAAAGGAAATCCGCATCCTAAAGGAGTTTCAATGTTCCCTTACTTATTCATCTCTATTGCCTGCGGTGCAGTAAGTGGTTTCCACGCTACTCAATCTCCAATGGTTGCACGTTGCCTAAAAAATGAAACTGAAGGAAGAAAAGTATTTTATGGTGCAATGATTGCAGAAGGTGTCGTTGCATTGGTATGGGCTGCGGCTGCAATGACTGTGTTTGGCGGAATTAAAGAACTTGCTGCCGTTGGTTCACCCGCAGTTGTTGTAAATAAGGCATCTGTTCAATTGCTTGGTGTATTTGGGGCATTCCTGGCTGTGCTTGGTGTTGTTGCCTGCCCTATTACTTCGGGAGATACTGCATTTAGAGGTTCAAGATTAATTATTGCCGACATTTTCAAAATTAAGCAAAGTCCAATAAAAAATAGATTTTTAATTGCAATTCCGTTGTTTGTTATCGGTATCTATTTGACAACTATTGACTTTAACATTATCTGGAGATATTTTGCATGGGCAAATCAAACTTTGGCGGCCGTTTCATTGTGGACTGCAACAGTGTGGCTTGTTAAAAAAGGAAAACCATTCGTATTTGCATTAATTCCATCAATATTTATGACAATGGTTGTTACAACTTACATTATAATTGCTCCAGAAGGTTTTGTAAGATTTTTCAAGAATGTGCCTGTTCACACTATCGAATTTTATGGAATATTAATCGCAAGTGTAGTTACGATTATCTGTACAGCATTACTATTTAACTATAAACATCATTTACATAGTCATCCAACTGGAAACTTAAAAGTTGCCAAATAGGCTTTTTTGAAAAAATTATGTAATAAAATACAGTCAAACAAGTTTTTACCCAGAAATCTTTGCTTGACTGTTTTTATTTATTTTTTAATAAGAAAATTTCAATCTTTTATCAATGTTAAATTTTTTTCTTCTTGGATTACCTTCGCATCTATACACAATTTTATTTTTTATATCGTAAACTGAAGACCAAATTGTATCAAAACCTTTGGTTCTATTATACTGACACAAAAAACCTTTCTCCCCTTTCAATAATCCAAATATATCATCTAAATTATAACCTAAATAATTTTGCTTTTTCAATGTTTCATATCTTTTATGTGAAAAAATATCATCTTCTGCCTCGTAATTATAACAAAGCATATCTTTTTCTACAAAATGATTCGTTTTATAATTAATATTATCTGTTATTACAATATTTTTAACTTTAACATTTAATTCAGCAGATAAAATTTTTCCAAACCTATCAGCAGCAATTATATTTTGTGATGAACCAATAGGAACTTTTTCCAAAAACTCCTTCACCTGCTCAATATTTTCGCATTTTTCCAAAATATATCTAACCAGAAATCCTGCATTAAATCCTTCTCCTTTTACAACAGGATATACAAATGTCAGCCCACAAGCAAGCCCCTTTTCATTAATCCCATCTTCCATTTCTATCATAGCTGTCGTATTCCCAACAAATGAAAAGCCTTTATCCAGCTTATACAGCGCACTGTCAGCAAGCTTTTCAATTTTTGTTAAGAAATCGCTATTTCTTGCAAAAAAATACCATTTTTATTAGATACTGCAACCATTGAACATTGAGTATCATAGGCAAAAACATACATACCTGCTAAAAAAGCGAACACCTTTTCAAAATCTGACTTTTGGCCTGCCGCAAATCCTTTTATTTCTTCAATTATTTCAGGATAATATTTTTCATAAATACGAATTACTTTTTGAGAATAAGATAATTTTTCTTTTGTAAGATATTTTTCAAAATTAATTTTAATTCCATTTTTGTATAATCTTTCCCCATATGAAAATCCTGCAACTTCATGACTATTTTTCCATCTTGAATGATACATTTAATACCTCCGTAAATATTATTTACTACTGTATAAAATGTACCACAATAAAAAATATAAGTCTACTCGTATAATCAAATCTTCTAATTTCAAAATTATAATTTCTTCAAGTATAATTTTTTATCATACTAATTATTTTCTCTGTAATAATGCCATTCATCGACTTTTGTTCCATCTTTAAATTGACATTTTCCTACTTCATTTCCATCTTTATCTTTTACGTTAATTGATTTTCCACCGTGTTTTTCACAAAAAACTGAAGCTGGATTTGGCATTCCAATCACAGGCTCATTTTTTGAAGTCGAATCAGAATTATTTTGTCTGTAGTATTCCCATTCTTCTACTGCTGTTCCATCTTTTAATTTACAAACTCCATATTCTCCATCCTTACCTTTTACAATTATTGATTCTCCACCTTTTTGAACACAATATGTTGAAGCTGGATTCGCCATTCCAACAACTGGAGATTTAGTAGTATCTTTTTTTGTGCTATTCTTTCTTACTGATTTTTTTGATGCAGCCATTCCAATAATAGAGACAGCAATCATAAATACACTTGCAGCTACTTTTAAATTTTTCATTTTCTTTTCTCCTTTTTAAGCTTTAATTTTAATTTTCATAATAATTATATCACAAAAAAATTTATTTATTTTATATTTCTAATTATTTTTATATTAATGAAAGTTGTTAACTTCTATTTATGACAAAGAACCTCAACTTCTCAGTAATATAATATTTTTTACTAGCTTAGGAAATCAAAGATTACTCTGGATTGCAATAACATTGTTCCTGCTTTCTAACAAAAAATATAATATTTAGCAGTAATTTCATTGATTATAAATGCAATTATTGTAAATGTAATTTTGAAAAATCTTACGCACAGAGCAAGACCCTTTGCAGAAATATCTGATATTATCCTTTTAATAAAGGCCTCCAAGGATTTTTCATTTCCTTCAGGACATACTTTGGCATTTTTTACAATGGTTTATGTTTTTTACAAACATTTAAAAAAATATTTTCCAGTCGTACTGATAACAAGTATTATTATTGCTTTTTCAAGATTATACTTGACTGTACATTTTCCAAGTGATGTTTTGGCTGGGCTTTTAATTGGGCTGTTTTCAGGATTTTGGGGAGAGAAAATTCTAAATGGAAAAAATAACTGAGTAAAAAGTCAGAATTTTCTGGCTTTTTTATGTATTTTCATAATTGATAATCCAAGTATTTTATAACTGTAATTCCAATCATTTCCCCTTTTTATCTATTTTTTCTTAATTCCAGCTTTTAAATTTTTTTATGAAATATATTAAATCTTCATCATATTCGATTTCATAATCTTTTCCTGAAATTTTATCTTCAATCTTTTCTCCCATTTCTTCCAAAAGATTCTGTGCATCTCCTATCATATTTTTTCCAAGTTCGATTAATCCTGTTTCATTCAATAATTTAGATGTCCATTCCTTAACTTTATTTTTATTTTCCGCTCTATCGCTGTAAAATGCCATATCCATTATTGCAGGAGCATATTTCATATTGGCTGAAATTTCAAATATTCCATATGCTTCTTCCTCACTTTTCCCAAATTCTCTGCTAGTTTCATAAAGTATCGCAAGTTGGTAAATCGCTCTGGCATCTCCCATTTCCTGCCCAATTTTATACCATTTTTCAGATTCTTTTTCATTTCCTTCCACTATATCCATATATTGCCCTAATTTATAAGCCGCCTCTTTCACTCCTATTTCATAAGCCTTTTCAAACACTTCCTTAGTTTTTTCTCCTTTTCCTTCAGCATAATACGATTTCGCAAGTTCCAAATAACCTCTTTCATTGTAATTTATCGCTTCAGTAAACAATTTTCGAGCATTTTCATAATCTCTTTTTTCCAAAAATTCGTTTCCCTGATTAATCAGTTCCACATATTTTTTATCCTTTTCACTTCCAAGCATAAATTCAATATTTTTAATTATTTCAAAAGTTAATCCTGTAATTTGTTTTTCATTCATCAATTTTTTCTGCCATTCAACAACTTTTTGTCTCCTATCCTGTTTAAAGTACAAATTAACAAGATTGTATATTATCCTGGCATCTTTTGTATTAGTTGTCTTTAAGTAAAGTTCCTCTGCTTTTTCATAATCTTTGTTTCCTTCAGCAATTTTACCTAGTCTGATTGTTGAATTAGTATCCCCTTTTTTCATTCCCTCGTTATACCAATCCAGTGCAAGTTGAATATTCCCCTCTTTCTCCTCGAACATCCCAAGATAATAAGCCGCTTCTTTCACTCCATCATTGTATGCAAAATTAAACATATTAACAGCATTCTGTTTATCTTTTTTACAATAGTAATAAAATTTCCCCAGTTCATAATTCCCTTTTATGCTTAATTCTGATGCTCTTTCTAATTTTTCCTTTGCTCTTTTAAAATCTCCCAAAAACATATCTTCGTATGCAGAAAAAATAGTTTTATTATACTCTTCATTTCTTACTTCATCATTGCCCTGATAATTATCCGAATAATCAACTTCAACAATATCATCTATCGAAGTGATTTTATGTCCAAATCTATCTACATTATCCGTTTCCCCTTTATTTTCCTTATTTTCTTTTTTTCTGGAAAAATCATCAAATTCATCCATTTTTTTCCGATTTATAAAATTTATCATTATAAAAACTATAGCTATTCCGATTATTATTGATATTACTATTTCCATATTTTATTTTCTACTCCTGCCATCTCAACTTATTATTTCTCTTTTCTCCTGCACTCGCTGTTATATTTACAATTTTTATCCATTATCTTAAACACTATCAAGTCAAAATCTATTTTTATCATTCAATATAAATATGTCCAATATAATGTTCATTATTTTTTATTATTTTCTTCCAAAATCTTTTATTTTCAAAAAAATAAAAACTATGACAGCACAAAAAATAAAAAATACCTCAAGATTATTAGCATTATTATTGCTATCAATACAAGCCTGCCTTTCCTTAGTGTCAACAATACTTTCACAATTTCTCTGTCTTGAACTTCTCGAATGAGATCCGTTACTTCCCCAGAAAGATGTTGAGTTTTCTTGTTCATCATCACTTGATTTTTTAGATTTCCCAGTTCCTTCTCCATCCGAATGACCGCTTGAATGCTCTCCGCTACTATGTTCCCCACTATGATGTCCTCCACCATAATGATGGCTTCCGCTACTTCCATGAGAATGGCTATGTCCTCCACCGTGAGAATGTCCACCGCCACCTCTTCTTACTAATTTTTCCATTTTAATCTCCTTTTTTATTCGCTAATTTTTTCTAATTCATTTGAAACTTCCAATTCTTTCACATCATATTTCCTCATATTTTCATATTCATAAGACTGATTAATCCCATTCATAAATACATCTCTACTTTCCGTATCTTCCGTCAAATTCTCTTTCAAAAGCATCTTTAGTTCCAAATCATTAACCACACTTCTTTTCATTGCCGATAAATAATTATTTCTACTGATATTTTCCCAATTCACACACATTCTAAGCCTTTTTATCAACATCCGATCTAGCCAAATCCTAGTTGTTCTTCCATTTCCCTCATAAAACGGATGCATTATATTCATCTCAACATATTTCTCAACTATTTCCTCAAAAGTATTTTCAGGCATTTTAGAAACTGTCTTTAAATTATCTTCAAGATACATCGCACGACAAAACACAGTATCGCCTTTCCGAATATCATGTTTCCGTATTTTTCCTGCAGTTCCATAACATTCCTGAAACAAATACCAATGTATTTCCTTCAAGCCTTCAAAAGTTCCCACTTGAATATTTTTTAATACCTCATTATCAAATAATTCTTTTGCCCGTCTTTTGCTCAAAAATTCTTCTTCGTCTTGAGAAACTAGCCTTTTTAAAATTTTGTCACTTTTGTTTTCCCAGCTGTATTTATTGTTTGTCATTTACTTTTCTCACTTTCATAAGATTATTTGTGTCATTTATCTATTAAAATTTGTAACCAAAACTTCTTGTGTTACAGTATTTTTCTTTTTTACCTGATAATTAGAATTATAATAATTGAAATCAAGATAGTTTATATAAAATTTATTTTTTGAACACCAGTCCTTTAAAATTTTATTTTCATTTCCTTTATGTTCAATTACATTTGAAAGTGCAAATTTAATTTCTTTTTTGTTACATTTTTCCAAAAATTTCAATAAATCCTTTTCATCATTCGCAGTCCACAAATTATTTTCATTGTAACTTGCCTGTCCTAATAAATAAGGCGGATCAAGATAAAAAAAAGTATTTTTACTATCAATTTTTTCTAAATTTATATCACGAAAATCCATATTTTGAAATTCAGTTTCAGTCGATTGTAAATTAAAAATAAAATTTTTTAATTTTTTTCGTAAATTTGAATTAAAATCCCTTTTTCCAACAGGCAAATTAAATTCATCTTTTCTATTAAATCTAATTTGATTATTAAACGAATAAAATATCAATAATAAAAACAAAATTTCATTTTTTTCATCGTTATAATCTTCTCTCAATTTTAAAAATTTCTCTTTATTATATTTTCCTAAACCATCATAAGAATTACAACCATAAAATTCATATCCATTTTTAAACGAATCACTTAATCCGTAATATTTTATTCTTTTTTCAATTACTTTTTCCAATTTTTCGTAATTTTGTTTTTTCAAAAATTTGAGCAATTCTATTAATTCCTTATTTTTATCAATTCCAATTATTTTTTTTGCATTAAAATTAGCTCCCACATTAAAACCACCACAAAAAATATCATAAAAAACATCAATATTTTCAGGTATTTTTTCAAAAATCTGTTTCAGCAATTTAAATTTTCCACCTGTATAATTAAGTGGCGATTGACTCAAAATCTTTTTTTTTTCATTCTCATTTACAAAAAATTTATTTTTTTCAATTTCTTTATTTATAATATTTTCTCTGTTTTTTCTATTCTTTTTTTCCTTCTCAATATTTTTCACTTCACAAAAAAATACTCTCTCAGTATGATTTTCAATATTCGTTTTTCCCACTGTAAACGGACTAAAATCTTTTTCAAAAACTGTAACTTCACCTTTATATTTTAAAATTTTTAAAATTTCATCATCACTAATTCTAGCATTTGATCTGGAATTGGCCTTTTGCTGAGTATTATTGTATGAAAAAAGGATATATTTTGCCTCAATATTTTCAATCAAATCTTCCAAAGTATTCTTAGCACTCGACAAGCAATACTTACTTTTTATATGAGTTCTGTCCATTTTTCTAGCAACTCCAAATACATCTGGTTTTTCATTTGTAGCAATATTTTCTAAAAAATGATAAGCATCGCTATACTGTCTTGAATTATAAGGTGGATCAATATACACAATATCTGCTTTAAATTTTTTTACCAGTTCATTTGCATCCATACAAAAAATTTTATTGTTTTTATTATTTTCATTTTCAATTTGAGGAAATTTCAAAATTAATTCTTTTTCTAAATCTCCATTTTTTCTGTAAGCATCATAATGTCCCACTGTATTAGCAATTCTATCAACAGCATATATCAAAGATGTTATTAATATTGCTTTCTCTCGTTCATTTATTTCTTTTTTCTCAAATAAATTATCAATGTCATCTCTTATAAATCCAACTTTTTTTAAATTTTTTTCACTTAAATATGTATCTTTAAAATTTTCAGAATAATAATTGTTATCTTCAATAATTTTTTCATTATATTTTTTCATAATCTCAATTAATTTTTTTTCATCATATTCCAAATTTGAAAAAAAACATTCATAAGAAAAATAATTGCACTTTAGCAGATCATTCAAGACAACATCATACTTTTTATTAAAATAATCTGCTACAACTCCTGTTCCTGCAAATAAATCTAAAAATATCTTACAATTTTTTGTATTTTCCTGCACTATTTTTTCAATAAATTCCAACAACTTATATTTACTTCCTAAATATCTTCTATTATATATTTTAAATCTTTCCAATATTTTCTCCTTTTACAGAGTTATTCCACGTATCTTCACACCAGTTTTTGCCGATAAATTCTATTTTGTTGTAATTCTCAAAAACTCTATTTAGAAAATATTTATAATTTATATTATTTTCAAGCAAATAAACTATCTTATCTATTGTCAAAGAATAAATCTTTATTCCATTTGTATATTTTTCTCTATTTTGTGTTGATTGAAGTCGAATTTGTGAAGTTGCTCTAAAAATATTAATTACATTCATATCCAATTCGTTCGCAACAAAAAAAGTATATGTTTTTTTATTTTCTTCCATATTTTTTATTGTCAAATTTGTTGTATGGCGTATTACAGGCTCAAGTTCTCCTCTTTTTTGAGAATTTTTATCCATCAATGTTGCTTCCAGCATAACATCAAATTTCTCATATTCTGCAATTATATCGCCATCACCACCTGGAGCATGTGAAAGCGGAAATCCATCTCCATCAAGTGACAATTTCAAACTTTTCTTTAAGTTAAACTCTTTATTAGAAATCCTATGCCAGGCAATTCCCAGCATATACTCAAAAATAGTGGGAATTTTTGCATTATCTGTAACTTCTTTTGAGATTTTTTCATCATTTTCCCTATTTTTAAATAAATTCAGTATACTGCAGACTTTATCATTTGAAAATCTTTTTTCCAATTTTTTTTCAAAATCTTTATCTATTTTGTCTGAAAAATATTCAAAAATTGATATTTCTTTTAGAATATTATTTTCTTTTCTTAGTTTTTCTATAAAACTTTCAATTCTCTCTTCTGATAAATCAAAAATCTCTGAAAATGAAATATTTTTATGAAAATTATCTTTGACTACTTCATTACTTAACTTTTTCATACCTATAATTTCTGAAAAAATATTTTTACTCAACCATTTATACGATAAATTTACTAATCCATTTTCAAAACTTATTAGCCCTGAAAGATTAAAAGTTCTAATTGTCATATCATTGTATTCAAAAATCAAATCATAGTTTTTAGAATCTCGAAATAATTCATAAAATAATTTATTGAACTCTTCAATATTTTTAGCTTCAAATATCGTTTCTTTATTCTCTTTAAAAAATTCCTTTAACGTCTTACAAAATTTAAATGGAATTTTATTATATCCGAAAGCCTTTTTTATACTCCCTTTTTTACTTATTTTTTCTAATTTTTTATATGTCTCCAAATTTCTATTTTCAAAAAAACTTAAAGATACCTCATAAAATTCAAAATAATCTTCTATTTTGTCTTTACTTTTTCTATTTAAAAAATATTTTTCAAATTTTTCTTTTGAAATTCTATACTTTTCTTCAAATTCTATTTCTGAAGTTTCTTCCTTTATATATCTTGAAACGTATTCACCAAAACTCATATTTTTACTTTTCACTAATTTATATTTATCTAATATTTCTCTATATTCTTCGTCTGCTTTACCAGCTCTGATTAAAGATAAAATTGTACAAAATTCCTTTTGTGGAATATCATCAAATTTACTAAGTAAATAAATTCCTATTCTAAATGGATAAATATAATTTTTTCCTTCAAATTCATAAACTCTTAATTTCAATAATTGTCTTAAAAAAATAATGTTGTCTGCTGATAAATTAAATAATTTTTCAATATCATCCTGTTTTGTATCTCCGTCTAACAACGCTTCTCCAACTTCTGTTATTTTTCTTTTTTCATCTACAAGTCCAATTTTTACAAGTGCATTTGTATAAGTTCTTCCTCTTTTTTTCTGTTCTAAAACAAAATATTTTACTAAACTCTTATAATCTGTAACTCCTTTTTTATTTTTATATTTTTCAAAAATACTTTCTTTAAACTTATCAGATATAAAAGAATAGTAATCTCCATAAAATGTATCATCTATTAATCCACTTTTAGCAACATATTGATAAAAAGTCATTTGTGAACTATTATTTGTATTCCATTCTTCCAATTGTTCGGTAATTCCTTGCAACATTACTTTATAATCATCTAACAAATTTTTTCTTCTAAAACTTGTATCTCCTAAATTCATTACAGAATCTTTATTCTGCAGTTTCATTTTTTTCACTCTCCCACTCTAAATATGCTTCTATAATATTATTACCAGAAACATTATTATCATTCTTTATTTTAGAAAAAACATATTCTCTAACTAATTTTATTAAATTTTTGTCATTCTTTTCCAAAAGATTTTTAATTCCTATTTTTGAAAATTTTTCTAATTCATTTCCTGAAAATTCAGAGTAGTCAAAATTTTCTTGATTCAATATATATTTCCACAACATCTCTATCTTATATTGTTTCAACGATTTAAAAAATTCCTTATTTTCATACTTTTTCAATTTTTCTATAAAAGAAATTGGTAATCTGTTATTTAAACCTGATGCTAATAAAAAATCTAAAATGTTTTCCTGCTTAGATATCAAATTTACTAAATTATCTACATTTAAGTCTTTATTATCATATTTTTTCTGAAATATCTTATCTAATTCTTCCAGTATTGTATCTTCAGTTTCTGGAATAAAATCTATAAATTTTTGATTCAATAAAAAACTATAAATTTCTATATTTAGTGTGTTTTTTATTTCTTTTAGTATTTCATTTTTTAATTCTTCAAAATATGTTTCATCTATTATTCTTAAAAAACAACATTTTATTTTCAAATTATTCTGATTAATAAAGTTTTCTATTTTATCATTTTTTAAAATTTTTGGCATTTCTTTTTTATTAAAATAGTATGTAATGTAATCTAATAAATTTTCATCTATTCTATTCCTACCAATCGTAAAAATTTTCTCCAATATTTTATCAAAAAACTCTTTGTTCAAATTTTTATAATTTTTATAAATCATTATTCTAAAGTTATTCACTATCCCCAAAATAGGATTATCTTCAAAAAAGATACTATTATTTTTATAAGTTAATATTACATCAATTAGTTTTTCAAATTGATTTTCTGTTAAATCCAATTTTGAAATTATTAATATAATATTTTCCAAAGTATCCTTTTTTTTCATAATTTTTTCATCATTTTCTTCTATCCAATCAAGTATATTTTGGAGTAATACAATTAACTTATCAGAAATTTCTTTCTTACATTTTAAATCCTTTATCACGTATTCATTAAATAACTTTTTTAAATCACTGTAACTTAATTCTAACATCATAAAAAAATCAAAATATTCAAATTCTTCTAAAAGATTTCTATTTTTAAACATTTGATTTTTAACTTCAATATTCTTATTTGTATACGACATAAGTAAAATTTCAATATATTTTTTCATAAATTCTGAATAAGGAAAAAATGATTTTCCAAATATTCCATTTAAAGAACAAAAATAGAATAAATCTCTTGACAAAATTATAGCTTGGTATAATGGAGGTGTTCCTACATACGAAACCCTTTTTTCTTCTCTTGCCTTATCAAACAATCTATTCATTTCCTCATTTATAGCTTCTAAAGTTGAATATTTAAATATTTCATTAAAAAGTTCATTTTCAGATTTAAAATATCCAAAATACTTATCTTCTAATGTTTTTTTATTTTTTCTGATGTTATAATCAATTTTTGTATTTATAATGGTTAATATAAAATTATCCCAAATTATTTTTTCATTTTCATCATTTAAATTTTCTTTTTTTTCTATCATATTTTCTATTATTTTTTTTGCTTCATATATCTTTTTAAAAAATAAATATCCATATACAATTACATATTTGTTAGTATTATTACTTTCCATGTATTCTTCTACTAAATTTTGAAAATTTTGGTAATTATAATCATGAATTGTTTTTAAAAATTTTTCTTCTATTCCTATTAATTCTTCCAGATTTTCTTTTTGCTTTTTTCTCTCAGGAGTAATTTCTTTTTCCGAAAAAGGAATAAGTATTTCCTTCTCATTTCTATTTATATTTTGGACAACTTTTTTTATCCTCGATTTAAAAAGTATCTCTTCATATTTTTCTATATCTTTAAATTCTAATTTTGTATTCAAAATTCTTTTCCAATCTTTATCTATATAAATCTCAGAAAATTTATCAAGTTTTTTCCAATTATACTCTGTTAAATAATTTAAATTTTTATATATTTTAAAACTTTCTTCCTCTATTACATTTATTTTTTTATTATATATATTTGATAGAAATTTTGTTAAAGTTTTTTCATGTTTGTTATTAAACTTTTCTTTTTTACTATCATATAATATCTCGTCATCGCTATTATTCAACAGTTTTAAAAAAATTCTATTTATATGTCCATTATTTTCTTCTTCTTTATCATCCTCTTCTGTAAATTCAACAAGAAATGCTTTCCTAGTCTCTTCTTTCAAAATATCTTTTATCCAATTCATAATTTGCTGTACATTTGTATCATTGTATGAATAACCTATAAACAATATTGTATTTGTTGTAAATAATCCTTTTATAAGAGTTGAAATTAGTGGAAAATTTTTCTCGTAATTATCATAATCACTTTTCTTCAAAACTATATTTTTATTTTCAAAATCACCATGCATTTTTATAAGCATTCTGTTAGAATTAGTGTACGGTAAATCTTCATCTT
>CAUUWI010000025.1:0-17349 GCA_963548925.1 uncultured Leptotrichia sp.
GAAATGTATTCCAATTTTATTAGCAGTACGAAAAAAAGAAATTTATGTTATTGATATTGATGGTGAATATATTTATTCTTTTAAAAAAAGAAACTATCCTACGGAGCAATATTCTGAATTCATGGAAAAAACAGGATTATTTAAATTATTAAAAAATCATATTATTAATAATTTATTTGATTATGTTACAGGTGTTGAAACAGGATTAGATTCTAATAGTAGAAAAAATCGTACTGGAGATGCTATGGAAGATTTAGTAGAAAGTTTCATACAAAAAGCTGGATTTGAAAAAAATAAAAATTATTTTAAACAAATGCGTATCAGTAATATTGAAAGTAAATGGAATATTGATTTATCTGCAATTTCAAATACAGGTAAAACAGAAAAAAGATTTGATTTTGTAATAAAAACAGATAATCAGATATATGTTATAGAAACAAATTTTTATGCTTCGGGTGGTTCAAAGTTAAATGAAACAGCAAGAAGTTATAAAACTATTACAAGGGAAGTAAATACAATAGAAGGGATTACGTTTGTCTGGTTTACAGACGGTATTGGGTGGAAAAGTGCCAGACATAATCTTGAAGAGACATTTGAAGTATTAGAACATATTTATAGTATTGATGATTTGGAAAATAATATTATAAGAAAAATAATAAAATAATTTTAAGGTGGGGGAAATGGTAAAAAAAATAAAAAAATGGGAACCTGAAGAATTTGAGCTTGAAATGAATACAGTGTGGAGTTTTCCAGATAGAGGAAAATGGGCAACTCATGATGCAAAATATCGGGGAAACTGGTCACCATATATTCCAAGAAATCTTTTATTAAGATATTCAAATGAGGGCGATTTAATTTTAGACCAATTTGCAGGTGGAGGTACAACATTAGTTGAAGCAAAATTATTAAATAGAAATATTATAGGAGTTGATATTAACAGCAATGCACTTAAACGTTGTAAAGAAAAATGTGATTTTGAATATGAAAATTCAGGAAAAGTTTATTTTTACGAAGCTGATGCAAGAAATTTAAATTTTATTCCAGATGAAAGTATTGATTTTATATGTACTCATCCTCCTTATGCTAATATTATTAAATATAGTGAGGATATAGAAAATGATTTATCACATTTAAAAGTAAAAGATTTCTTAATTGAAATGGAAAAAGTTGCATCAGAAAGTTATCGAGTTTTAAAAAAAGACAAATTTTGTGCCATTTTGATGGGAGATACAAGACAAAAAGGACATATAACCCATGAGTTTTGAAGTTATGAAAATATTTGAAAAAGTAGGATTTAAAACTAAGGAAATCATTATAAAAGAACAACATAACTGCAAAGCTACAGGTTTTTGGAAAACAAACAGTGTAAAATATAACTTTTTGTTAATTGCACATGAATATCTATTTGTTTTTAAAAAATAAAATGTGGAGAAATTTTAGATAAGTAAAAAGATTATTGAAAAAATATTTTTAATAGGAGGAAAAAAACGAATGTTAAGCAAAGAAGATGTACTAAAAATAGCAACACTTTCTAAATTGGAATTTTCGGAAAGTGAAATTGAGAAATTTAGGGTGGATTTGAATAAAATATTTGAGCATATGGAAGAGTTGAATGGTGTTGATACGACTGATGTAGAGCCACTTTTTAATGTGCTGGACTTAAAAGATAAATTGAGGGAAGACAAGGCTAGGGATGCTGGAATTAAGAAGGAAATTTTAGAAAATTCGCCTAATAAGGATGAGGAATTTATAATTGTGCCAAAAGTTGTTGGAGAAAATGCGGATAATTAGTTTTTTTAAGGAGAGAAAAATGTCGGGAAATGTAGATTTACTTGCAGATAAAATAAAATGCGATTATGAAAAAATTAATGAAGATAGTGGAATAACAGAAGTTGTAGAAAGATATTTTGAGCTATTGGAAGAAGGTAAAAAAGAAGGTTTTATCCCTGTTTTTGTTGAGGTAAAAGATTATTTCAATGAAGAATTCCCTGAATTTGAGGAATATAAAAGAACAAGAGATGAAATTTTAGAAAATTATAAAAAAGTAGACTGTGCTCAGTGGTTTAAAGAAAGAAAACAGGAGTATATAGAAAATGAGTATCTGGATGAGGAATATGAATTTTCTGATGACAACGATTACTTAGATTATTTTAAAAATTTCAATGAAGATAAAACTTTATATTTAAATTCAATATTTGACATAGAAACTGGAAAAATAAGGGAAAATGTAGGATTATTTAAAGTTCCGGCAGATAAAGTTTATGAAATTTCAGGATGGTTTTTATTTGGTGGTTTTAATGAATGTCCTTTGCCAGAAGAAATCATAGCTATCAGTAAATATTGGTATGAAAAATATGATGCAAGAGTTGTTGCCATAACTGATTCTGAAATGGAATTTTATTTGGAAAAATTTCCAGAAACACAAAAAGAGGCTGAAGAATTGGCAATAGAGCAGTTTTTAGTTAGCGGGGATTTAGTTTTTCAAATTTATGATGAACTGGAGGAACTTTCAAAAGAGTTATACAAAGCTAAAAATTGGTATTTTTGGTGGGATTAGAAAAGAAGAAAGGTGAAAAAAATGAATTTATACAAAAAAACGGCTAGTGAACTGGCTGAAATGATAAAAAATAAAGAGATTACCTCAGAAGAAGTTACAAGAAATTTTTTAGACAGAATAAAATCAGTTGAAGATAAGGTTGGGGCTTTTTCTAATATTTTTGAGGAGAAGGCATTGGAACAGGCTCGAAAAATTGATGAAGAAAATAACGTAGAAGGAAGAAAAAATTATAAAAATACAGAACTTTTTGGAGTGCCTGTGGCGTTGAAGGATAATATTGTTTCAAAAGGAGATTTGACAACGGCGGCTTCGCAAATTTTGAAAAATTATGTGGGAGTTTATGATGCAACTGTTGTGAAAAAGTTGAAGGAAGCTGGAGTAGTACTAGTTGGAAAGGCTAATATGGATGAATTTGCGATGGGATCTTCAAATGAAAATTCGTCTATAAAGTCAGCATCTAATCCTTGGGATTTGGGAAGAGTGCCAGGAGGAAGCAGTGGAGGTTCGGCTGCTGCGGTTGCGGCTGGTGAAGTACCTGTGGCTTTGGGAACAGATACAGGGGGAAGTATTAGACAGCCTGCGAGCTTGACTGGAACTGTGGGAATAAAGCCAACTTATGGAAGAGTTTCAAGATACGGGCTTATGGCATTTGGTTCTTCGCTGGATCAGATTGGGGCTTTGGCAAAAAGTTCAGAAGATTTGGCAAGAGTTATGCAGATAATTTCTGGATATGATGAAAATGATCCGACAACTGCGGATGTGGAAGTGCCTGATTATTTATCTTTGCTTGAAAAAGATATTAAAGGATTAAAAATTGGGCTTCCAAAAGAGTATTTTTCAGATGAACTGGATAATTCAATAAAGGAAGTTGTGGATAAAACTGTGGAAACATTGAAAAAACTTGGAGCAGAAGTGAAGGAAGTATCGTTGCCTTACACAAAATACGCAATTTCCACTTATTATATAATTTCATCGGCTGAGGCGGCTTCAAACTTGTCAAGATATGACGGAGTGAGATATGGAGTTAGAAAAAGTGATGAAAATATTGAAGAAATGTATGTAAAATCACGAACAGAAGGTTTTGGAGATGAAGTAAAACGTAGAATTATGATTGGAAATTACGTGTTAAGTTCTGGATTTTATGATGCTTATTATAAAAAGGCTTCACAAGTTAGAAGATTAATAAGAGATGATTTTTTGCGAGTTCTTTCAGAAGTTGATTTAATTTTGACACCAGTTTCTCCAACAACAGCGTTTAAAAAAGGTGAAAAAGTTACTGATCCAGTTCAGATGTATTTGGGAGATATTTTTACTGTATCAATAAATATGGCTGGATTGCCTGCAATTTCAGTGCCAGCAGGATTTGTAAATGGACTTCCTGTAGGAATACAGCTGATTGGAAATTATTTTAGGGAAGACTTGCTGTTCAATGTGGCGAATAAATTTGAGAAGGAACGTGGAGAGATAGAATATCCAGAACTTTAAAAAAGTGGAGGAAACATGAAGAAAATAAGAGTAATACTATTTTTGATGTTGAGTATCTGTATTTTAGTAAGCTGCGGGAATGATAAAAATACAACTGAAGAAAATAAAAAAAGTGAAAAATCAGATTACAACGGGATAAAAGAAATAGATTTTTCAAATAAGGATAATGAGAAATTAAAGAAATTTTTAGCTTTTTATACGAGTAATAAAGATAAATACATGTATTATTCTTCTGCTTTGGAAGAATATACATTAATGTTTGGATATGATTATTTGTATGAAGTATATTTGATTGCATTTATAAATGGAGAAAATGAATTTCAGGCTGATGAAGAAAAAGTTAGTTCATTTAAAAGTTCTCTTGTAACATTTGATGAAAGATTTGGCAATGTTTATGAACAGTTTAAAAATCTCATTCCGTTAATTAAAGAAGAACTTAATAAGGGAATTGATAAAAATGGAAATGGGATTGATGAAAAATATAAAGAATTTATAGAATTAGCAGAAGAAAAAACAAAAATTATAGATGAAATAAAGCAGTATTATAGATCAAACGAATATAAAAGCGACAATTTTTCAAAAGGCAAAGAGTTAAATGATAAATATTTAGCTAATTACAAAGAAATAAAAGAAAAATACAGGGAAGCTTATAATTTATTTTCAGATGCCGATATAGTACTTTTCAAGAATGATATTAAATCTTCAAAAAATAAGAATTTATTAGCTAAAATGGAGTTAATAAAGGCAAGACTGTTATTGAAAATGTTTACAAAAGAGCTTTATGCTTCAAGTTTTCAGTTTGAATTTATTAAAGCAGGAACAGCTATTAATATAAATAATAGAGATTATATTGATAATTTAAAAAATATTCAACAGGCATTGGATAAAACTATTCAAGATATGGAAAAACTTGATGAAAAGACAATTGAAAAAGAAAACTTTAACCCAACAAAATATAAGGAAATAATAGCGGAAATGAAAAATCTGTCCATTTATTTGAAAGAAATAATTATTAGATTTGAGAAAACGGATTATAAAGAAATTATGCAAATAATTACAGAATTTACGATAAGAAATTATCTTATAGAGAGAGCAATAGAAACGTTGTAATTAGAAATATAAAAAGGCGGTTTGAATATGAAGTTTAGAAAAAAGTGTATTATTTTATCATTAACATTATCAATATTAATATTGGGATGCGGCAAACAAAAAAAAATAATTAATTCGAAAGATTATAGTGAAATTTCAGAAGTTGATATGAGTAATAAAAACGTGGAAGAGTTGAAAAATATAATCTATCCATTTGCTGAAAATCCAAAAATGTTAAAAAAATATGAAGATTTATTGTCCTCTTATCAACTGGAAAATTTTCCAGATTCCTTTTACAATAATTATTCGGAAAATTTTTTAGATGAGAATAATAACTTTGTTACACCAAATGAAAAAAAAATTAATTTGTTTCTTTCAGATTATGATGAAAATCAATATAAACTACATCTTGAAAAAGATATGAAAGAAATGAAAAGTGAATTATCAAAAAAATCAGAGTATAAAAACAAGGAATTAGATAAAAAGACAGAAGAATTTATTAATTCCATTGAAGAAAAGCTTATTATTATGGATGAAATAAGAAACTATTATAAAAATAAGGAATATCAAAAGGATAATTTTGAAAAAGGGAAAACTCTATCTGAAAAATATGTAAAAAGTTATAAAAATTCTCTTGAAAAATATGATAAATTTTTTCATGAATATAAAAAGATAGTACATATTATTATGAAAAATACAATTAATGTCTTAGAAGACCAAACTGATAAAAGTGTATTATACAATAGATTAAAAATAAGTTTACTTTGTGATATGTTAAAAGATAAGTTCTATGGTTCAAAATGGTATATTGATACTTCTAAGCCTTTTGTTATAGAAGAAAATGATAAGGAAAAATATGTAAATGAATTAAAAAGTATTCAAAAAACATTGGATAATACTATTTCTGATATGAAAAAATTGGATGATTCAAAGTTATCACAAGAAAATATAAGTAATGAAGATTTTAAAAATTTCCTGCACAAGATAGAAAAGATTTCTAAAAATACAAAAATAATAATTACAAAAATTGAAACTGGAAAAAATGACGAAGTAAGTGAAATGATAAACGAATATTCAGAGAAAGTTAACGACTTAGAAAAAAGTAAAATTTTTTTATAAATGTTAAAAATTTTAAATAAAAGTAGATGTAAGAAAAATACAGAATTTTAAGAAAGGGAATAAATAAAAAATGAGTATGGAATATGAAACAGTCATCGGACTGGAAGTGCATTGTCAATTGAAAACGAATACGAAAGTATGGTGTTCTTGTGATGCAGATTATGATAATAAAGAGCCTAATACTGCGGTATGTCCTATTTGTACAGGGCAGCCTGGGGCTTTACCAAAGTTGAACGAAAAAGTGCTGGATTATGCGATAAAGGCGGCACTTGCACTTGGGTGCGAGATAAACAGGGAGAGCTATTTTGACAGAAAAAATTATTTTTATCCTGATTCGCCAAAAAATTATCAAATTACACAGTTTTTTAAGCCTTATGCTGAAAATGGAGTTTTGAAAATTACGACGAATAGTGGGAAAGAAGCAAGTGTCGGGATTGAGAGAATACAGATTGAGGAGGATACGGCAAAAAGTATTCATACAGCTTCTGAAACTTTGCTAAATTATAACAGGGCTTCTGTGCCGTTAATCGAGATTATTTCAAAGCCTGAGATAAAAAATGCTGAGGAAGCGTATGCTTATTTGAATACATTGAAGGATAGGCTGAAATATACGAAAGTCAGTGATGTAAGTATGGAACTTGGATCACTTAGATGCGATGCAAATGTGTCTGTTAGAAAAAAAGGTGAAACAAAACTTGGGACTAGAACGGAAACTAAGAACTTAAACTCGTTTAAGGCGGTTGTGAAGGCGATTGAGTATGAAACAAACAGACAAATTGAAGTGCTGGAAAATGGTGGGCGTGTAGTTCAGGAAACAAGACTTTGGGATGAGGAAAATGCGGTTACAAAGCCGATGAGAAGCAAAGAGGAAGCGATGGACTACAGATATTTTCCAGAGCCTGACTTGCCAGCGATTATCATTACTGAATCAAGACTTTCAAATGTAAAGGATGAAATGCCTGAATTTGCAGATGAGAAGGCAAAAAGATTTATTAATGAGTATAAATTGAATGAAATGGAAGCGGCTACTCTTTCATCAGAGCAGGAACTGGCTGAATATTATGAGGAAGTTGTAAAGGTTTCGGATGATGCAAGACTTGCGGCAAACTGGGTATTGACAGAAATTTTACGTGTGTTGAAGGAAAAGAATATTTCCATTGAGAAGTTTTCTGTTGAGCCTGAAAATATTGGAAAATTAATTAAATTGATAAAATCTAATACGATTAGTTCAAAAATTGCAAAAGATGTGTTTGAAATTTTATTATCAGAAAATAAAGATCCTGAAATTATCGTAAAGGAAAAAGGGCTTGTGCAAATTACAGATAACAGCGAAATTGAAAAGATTGTAGAGCAGGTACTGGCTGAAAATCCTCAATCTGTGGAGGATTATAAGGCTGGAAAAAGTAATGCACTGAAATATCTTATGGGACAGTCAATGAGATTGTCTAAAGGTAAGGCTAATCCGCAAATGATTAATGAAATGATTTTAGCAAAACTTAAAGGTTAATATTGGTTAAATTAGGAGAGAAATGAAAAAGGGTAAGAGAAATAGTAATATTGTTGATAGAGCAAAATTAAATATAGTAAAAAACAGAAAGAAAAATATCAATCGACTGAAAAAAATATATGATTTTTTGAATACGTTTGAAGGAAGATTTAGTATGCTGGCTTTTTTTACAATAATAGGATTTGCAGTAATAATAGGGAATCTTTATAAAATTCAGATAATTGAAGGAAAATCGTGGAGAGCTGAAGGAGAGGAAAAATATTCTTCTAAAAATTATATAAAAGCTAAAAGAGGAAAAATTTCAACAAACGATGGACAGGTTTTGGCATATGACAATGAAGACTTTCTTGTCATACTGGATCCCAGCTTGATTGATGAGGATAATATTGACACAGTACTGAATATGTTAAAAAGATATATTGAGCCATTGGAAATTGAAAAATATAAAAATGAATATTTAAAAAGAAAAAAAGATAAAAGACAATATCTGAAAATAGAGCATAAAATTTCTTACAGCAGTAAAATAGCCATTGAAGAACAGATTGATAATGATAAAAAAGAGGCAAAAAAAAGACGAAAAGAAAAATACAGAAGAAAATTTTCTGGCGTGATATTTGAGACTACATTTACAAGAAATTATGTTCAAAATGAAGCATTTCAAGAAACGATTGGATTTGTCAATAATGAAAATGCAGGTGTTTATGGAATTGAAAAATATTATAATAAACAACTTGCAGGTGAAATGGGAATTATAAAAGGTCTTAGAATACCGAAAGCTTTCTTAAATATTGTAAATATAAAAAATAAGGAAGATTCTAAACCTGTAAAAGATGGAAATAATCTTGTACTTACAATTGATAGCATTATGCAATATTCACTTGATGACGAGCTACAAAAAGCTTTTGATCAATATAATGCCGATTCAGCAATGGGGATTTTATTAGAAGTTGAAACTGGAAAAATACTTGCAATGTCATCTTATCCAAAAGCGGTAGACAAGGTAAATATAAAAAATAGGACAATTACAGATTTTTTTGAACCAGGGTCAATATTCAAGCCTGTAACAGTTTCAATGGGATTAGAAACTAAAGTGATTAATGAAAATACAAGAATTGTTTCAACGGGATCTATTCGTGTAAAAGATAGGATAATAAGGGATCATGATAGCTCAACAATTGGAAATTTGAGTTTAGCAGATACGATTGCACGTTCCGGAAATGTAGCAATGGTAAAAATTTCACAAATGATAGGACAGGATGTTTTCCATAAATATCTTGCAGATATTGGATTAGGAGCAAAAACTGGAGTTGATACTTATTCTGAAACAACGAAGGGATTATTAAAATTAAGAGATTTGACGGAAGTAAAAAAATCTAACATTTCTTTCGGACAAGGTATTTCAATGACACAGCTTCAAATGTTGATGGCTCTTAATACGGTTGTTAATAATGGTAAATTGATGAAACCTTATCTAGTTGATAGAATAGAGGACAGTAATGGGAATATAGTGGAACAGAATAAACCTATTGTAATAAAAAAAGTATTTTCTGATGAAGTTTCAAAATTAAATAGAAGATACATGGAAGCCGTTGTAACTCGTGGAACTGGTAGAAATGCCTATATTCCAGGATACCGCATTGGTGGAAAAACAGGAACGGCACAGAAATCAGGAGTTGGCGGATATACGAAAGGTAAATATTTCAGCTCATTTTTTGCGTTTTTTCCTGCAGATAAGCCAAAATATGCTTTATTGATAACAATCAATGAACCAAAAGGAACATATTACGGAGCTGCAGTTGCATTACCATCAGTAAGGAATGTGCTGGAAAAATTAATTGACTATAAGAGAATTGGTCCGAATGGAAAAGTTAAAACAAACGAATTTAATAAAAAATCAGATTTTGTACAGGAAGAAAAGAAGAAAGATTTAATAAAAATAAAACAAGATTTTGATAAGGATATTATGCCTGATTTAACTGGAATAAGTCTGAGAGAATTTTTGTCTATTTATCCGCAAGGTAAATTTTCTCAATACGAAGTGAATGGAAGCGGGGAAGTAATAGGACAATTTCCAGAAAAAGGGACAAAATTGGATAAACAGTCTAAAATTCAAATAGTGTTAAAGTAAATAAAAATTTAATAAACATAAGGGGAATTTTTTGGGGGTAAAAATGTATTATTATGAAATTTATGTAGAAAATATTCAGGGAATATACACTTATAAATCGGAAGAAAAGTATAAAATTGGGCAGTGGTGCATTGTCAATTTTATAAATAAGGATAAAATGGGGCTTATTGTAGCAACAGTTAATAAAAGTCAAATTCTGTTTGATATTTCAAAAGTAAAAAAAATTAAGGATGTTGCCCCAATTTTATCTATTCCATCCGATATTATGCAGCTTATAAAATGGATAAAAAATTATTACATAAGTGATTATTATAGTGTAATAAAGGCTGTTTATCCGGGAGCATTGAAGTTAAATTATTCCCAAAAAGCCATTTACCAAAAGGAATTTTCTGAAAATGATGAGGCTTTGGAAGTGGAAAAAATTGAGGAAATAAAAAAATTTAATGAATATATGAAAAGACGTCAGGAAGTTACCATCGCAACTTTGAAAAAGAATTTTTCCAGTGAAATTGTGGAACAGGCGGTAAATAAAAAGGTTATTTCCATTGAAAAGAAAGTTATTTTAAATTCTAAAATTTCAAAAAGAGAAAAAGAAAAAAGTGAAATTGTAGAAAAGGAAATTATTTTGAATGACGAGCAGCAGAAGGCTGTGGATACAATAAAAAATAGTGAAAATCAGATTTTTCTGTTAAAGGGGATAACTGGCTCAGGGAAGACGGAAATTTATATTAATTTGATAAAGGAAGCCTTGAAACAAGGGTTTGGGAGTATCTTTCTAGTGCCTGAAATTTCGCTTACAGTTCAGATGATACAAAGGCTTGAGGAGGAATTTCACAATGAAGTGGCTATTCTTCACAGCAAACTTACAGACAAGGAAAAGCGGGAAGAATGGACTTTCATACGAAATGGCGAAAAGAAAATTGTGATTGGGGCAAGATCGGCGATTTTTGCACCAGTTCAGAACTTGAAATACATTATTGTAGATGAAGAGCATGAAAATACTTATAAACAGGAGAATAATCCACGTTATCACGTAAAAAATGTGGCGATAAAAAGGGCATTTTTACAAAATGAAAATTTGAAAAAAGACGAAAAACTGGAAAAAAATAGTGAATTAGAAAAAAATGCTAATTTGGAAGAAGCTGAAATTGTAAAAAATGAAAAGATAAAAGTGATTTTAGGCTCGGCTACCCCATCGTTTGAAACTTATTATCAGGCACAGCAAGGAGATATTGAATTAATTGAGCTGACAAAACGGTATAAAAATGCGAAGCTGCCAAAATTTGAAATTGTGGATTTGAACGAAACGACAGAAAATTTTTCGGAAGAACTACTGGATAAAATTTCGCAGACTTTACAAAAAAATGAGCAAGTTATCTTAATTTTGAATAGAAAGGCATTTTCGAACTTGCTGAAATGCAAGGATTGTGGAAATATTCCAACTTGTCCTAATTGCAGCATTTCCTTAAACTACTACAAATATGATAATCGCCTGAAATGCCATTACTGTGGCTATGAAAAACGCTTTGACAACACGTGTGATGAGTGTGGAGGGCATAAAATGAGGCAAATTGGGGCTGGAACGGAAAAAATTGAGGAGGAGCTAGCGACGGTGTTTCCATCAGCGAGAATTGTGAGAGTGGATTCGGAAAGCATAAAAACTAAGCAAAATTACGAAAAAATCTACAATGACTTTAAAAATCATAAATACGATATAATGCTTGGAACACAGATTATCGCAAAGGGACTGCATTTTTCAAACGTAACATTAGTCGGAGTAATTAATGCTGACATAATCCTAAATTTTCCAGACTTTCGAGCCTCAGAAAAGACTTTTCAGCTACTGACACAGGCTTCAGGGCGTGCAGGACGTGGAGAAAAGGATGGAGAAGTGATTATTCAGACTTTTAATGGTGAAAATGATGTAATAAAAAAAACAATTGAAAGTGATTATGAAGGATATTACAAAAATGAGATGATTATGCGTAAAATGCTGAATTATCCGCCTTTTGGACGAATTGTAATTTTGGTAATTTCGGCAACGGAAGAAAACTTGGTAACAGAAAAATCCAAAATCTTGCGTGATGAAATCATAAAAAATGTGAATGCATCTATGAACTTGACACCAAATGACTTTATCTCAGATGCTTTCAAATCTCCAATTTACAAAATAAATGGTAGATACCGATACCAGATATTTTTTAAATTTGAAAGAGAAAATATCTTAAAAATAAAAAAAATCATAAAAAAATGTGTGGGTAAATTTCGGGAAAGAGAAAAGAAAGTTAGAGTAACGATTGATGTGGATCCTGTAAATATGATGTAAAAATGTATAATTTGAAAAGATTAAGTAAATCTCTGAATAAATGATGGTTGAATTGTTAAATTGCCACAAATATTAAGAGATTTTTTATTGTTATTTCATGAAATCGCTTATTCTTCAATCTCTTGTTTTTTACTCCATAATATGTTATCCTATAATCACAAAAATTAAAAAATATATAATATAAAATAAGGAGAAAAATCAATAATGTTTAATAATTTAGGAGATAGATTTAAAGATATATTCAAAAAAGTCAGTGGACAAGGGAAATTGACGGAAAATAATATGAAGGATGCTTTGAGGGAAGTAAGGCTGGCTTTGCTTGAAGCTGATGTAAATTACAGCGTGGCTAAGAACTTTGTAGCGAAGATTCGAGAAAAGGCACTGGGAGAGCAAGTTATTAGCGGGGTTAATCCTACTCAGCAATTTATTAAAATTGTAAATGATGAGCTTGTGGAAGTGCTTGGCGGTACTAATGTTTCAATTGCTAAAGCTGATAAAAATCCTACTATTGTGATGCTTTCAGGACTTCAAGGAGCTGGGAAAACTACATTTTCTGGAAAATTGGCAAAGCATTTGAAATCGAAAGGGGAAAAGCCATTTCTGATTGGAGCGGATGTTTACAGGCCTGCTGCGAAAAAGCAATTGAAGGTGCTGGGAGAGCAAGTGAAAGTTCCTGTATTTACGATTGATGAGAGTATAGATCCGTTGGAAATTGTAAAACAAGGGATTGAAGCTTCAAAGACGGAGCATGCGACTTACGTGATTATTGATACGGCGGGAAGACTGCATATTGACGAACAGCTTATGCATGAATTGCAGGATATAAAGGACTGCTTTAATCCAAATGAAATTTTGCTTGTAGTTGATGGAATGACTGGGCAAGATGCGGTTAATGTGGCAAAGGAGTTTAATGAGCAGCTTGATATTACTGGAGTTGTGCTTACAAAGCTGGACGGAGATACTCGTGGAGGGGCTGCTCTTTCAGTAAAGGAAGTTGCTGGAAAGCCAATTAAATTCATAAGTGAAGGGGAAAAACTGGACGATATTGCACCATTTCATCCTGACAGGCTTGCTTCACGTATTCTTGGAATGGGAGATGTTGTTTCGCTTGTGGAAAAGGCACAGGAAGCCATTGACGAAAAAGAAGCAAAGAAAATGGAGGAAAAATTTAGAAAAAATCAGTTTGATTTTGAAGATTTTTTAAAGCAGTTTAAAATGATAAGAAAAATGGGATCAATTGCGGGAATTATGAAAATGATACCGGGAGTTGACACAAGCATGATTGACATGGGAATGGCTGAAAAGGAAATGAAAAAGGTTGAGGCAATTATTTTTTCAATGACAGTTCAGGAAAGACGAGATCCGAAACTTCTAAAAAATGGAAGCCGTAAAATGAGAATTGCCAAAGGAAGCGGTGTTCAGGTAAATGACGTAAATAAATTGATAAAACAGTTTGAGCAAATGAAACAGATGATGAAAATGTTTAACAGTGGCAGTATTCCGGGACTTAGTGGTGGATTTATGAAAGGGAGAAGAAGATAGATTTTTTAAAATATTAATTATTGACTTTTTTAACTTTTATGTTATAATGTTATTATTAAAAAGTGAGTAAATCTGATTTAACGAACTTTTGACTGTATAGGGAAAACTTTTAATAAGTAAGACTGTTTTATGAGATAGCTTCTTATCAAAAAAATAGAAGATTGAAAGCCTTTGTAAATGACTATAAAAATAAAATAAATAGAAAAGGAGAAAATAAAAATGAAAAAATTAATTTTAGCATTATTTATTATTTTTGGTACACTTTCGTTTTCAGCTTTTGATAAAGTTGTAATCGGAGTTATTAATGATAATTATGAAAATCCAATAATATCAGGAACAGTAAATAGAGGAGGGGTTGCAAATCTTCTTTTTGGAATGAAAAAAGACGGAGATTTTGCTAAACAGATGTATCAAAACCTTTCAGATGCAGATAAACTAGAATTTATTATAGAAAAACATGATGAATCAGCACTTGTGAGTGTTTTAAAATTATTTGAAAAAAATAAGTACAAAGGGAAAATAGAAGTTACGGAAGTAGCCACATCAGAAAACGAGAATATTCATCAAATCACTACAAAAAATGGCTGGACATACAACATTTATTCTTCTGCAAACGGAATACCAGGAACTGTAACAATCTCAACAACTAATATTAGAAAAGGTGAATTTATACAGGATTTATTCCAAAAGGCAAAGAAGGCATTAAAATAGGGTATTTGATGATTGATGACTTAAGAAGAGCAGGATTTTTTTTATGAATGCTCTTTTTTTGTTAAGTGAACCCTATAAACTATAATCATTTTTTATTTTAATGTACATTGTATAATTATGCATAGGTATTAAATATTTGTTACAAAAAATTATTGGATTATTTTAACTTTTCTAGTATAATAAATTTATATAATTTTAGTATAAAAAAGGAAAATACAATGAAAAAAGGTATTGGAAAATCACACAGTAAAATAATATTAATCGGAGAGCATTCTGTCGTTTATGGCTATCCTGCCATTGCCATTCCACTAAAAAAGATTGAAATTGAATGCATAGTGGAAGAATCAAAAACTAGTTTTTTTTATAACAAGACAGATACTCTTTCAGTTGCAATTTTTACTGCATTGAAACATTTAAAAAAAGAAAATTCAAAAATAAAATATAAAGTTAGCTCTCAAATCCCGTCAAAACGTGGAATGGGCTCTTCAGCCGCAGTCAGTATTGCGGCAATTCGAGCAGTCTTTGACTACTTTGAGGAAAATTTGGATGATGAATTGCTGGAAAAACTGGTTCACACGGCAGAAATTGTGGCTCATAACACTCCAAGTGGACTGGACGCCAAAACGTGCCTTAGCGACAAAGCCATAAAATTTATAAAGAACAAGGGATTTTCATACATTGACTTAAATCTTGATGCATACCTTGTAATTGCAGACACAGGAATTTATGGAAATACTGGTGAAGCAATTCAAAATGTTAAAAATTTAGGAAGTAACGCTGACAGTTCTTTAAAGAAATTAGGAGAATTGACAGATGAAATGGCTAAAATCTTAACTGAAAATATTGAATCCAAAGAAGACAAAGTCCATAAAATAGGGAAAATTATGACAAAGGCAAATACAGAACTCGGAAACTTGAATATAACCATTGAAAAAACAGACTTATTTGTAAAAACAGCAATCGAAAATGGAGCAAGTGGTGCAAAAATTTCTGGTGGCGGTTTAGGAGGCTGTGTAATTGCACTTGCAAAAAATTTGGATATTGTAGAAAAAATAAAAAATGGACTTATAAAATGCGGTGCAGAAAATATTTGGGTGGAGAAAATTTAATAAAAAAATAAAGGAGAAAAAATGATAAAAGTCAAATCTTATGCTAATATTGCAATTGTAAAATACTGGGGAAAAAAAGATGCAGCAAAAATGATACCTTCCACAAGCAGTATTTCCCTTACTCTTAACGATATGTTTACAGAAACAGAGATGGAATTTATAAATGATAGCGATATTAAAATTGCAGTTGAAAAAGAAATAAAAAGCGAAAATTGTAAAGATAAATATTCCGACATGACAGATTTGTTTTATTTGAATGAAGAATTGCAGGATAGTGTACATACAGAAAAGATTAGCAAAGTTGTAGATTTGTTTAGGGAAAATAGAAGTCAGAAGGTAAAAATTTCTACAATAAATAATATGCCAACAGCTGCGGGACTTTCTTCCAGTTCAAGCGGTTTATCGGCTGTAATAAAGGCTTGTAATGAACTTTTTGAAAAAAACTATACGCAATCTGAACTTGCACAGATTTCAAAATTTGGTTCGGGATCTTCTTCGAGAAGCTTTTTTGGACCTATTGCTGCTTGGGACAAAAATACTGGAGAGATTTATGAGGTAAAGACAGATTTGAAACTGGCGATGATTGTGCTTGTGCTGAATGAAAATAAAAAGGAAATTTCAAGTCGAAATGGGATGGAGCTTTGTGCGAAAACTTCAACATATTTTGACGAGTGGGTAAAACAGTCTGAAATTGACTTTATAAATATGAAAAAATATCTTGCTGAAAATGATTTTGAAAAAGTAGGAACTTTGGCAGAAGAGAATGCTCTTAGAATGCACAAAACAACTGAAACTGCAAATCCACCATTTTCGTATTTTAATGAAAAAACTTATGAAGCAATGGATTTTGTAAAAAAATTGAGAAATAATGGGGAAAAATGCTATTTTACAATGGATGCAGGGCCTAATGTGAAGATACTTTGTTTGGAAGATGATTTGAAAAAGTTGGCAGAAATTTTTGGCAAGAAATATAAAATTATTGTGAGCAGGACTGTGAAATTGTAAAAAATTTTAGAAAAGGAGGATAAATTGTGGGATATATAAAAATACTAGATGAAAAAGTGTCAAATATTATTGCCGCTGGGGAAGTTGTGGAAAATCCAGCTTCGATGATTAAGGAAATGATTGAGAACTCACTGGATGCGAAGGCTACGATGATAAAAATTGAGGTTTTTAAAGCTGGAACTGATGTTAAGGTGAGTGATAATGGAATTGGGATGGATAAGGACGATACGCTTTTGTCAGTGGAGCGGCATGCTACTTCTAAAATTAAGGAAAAGGAAGATATTTTTAATTTAAACACTTATGGCTTTCGTGGAGAGGCTCTGTCATCTATTGCAGCGGTGTCTAAACTTACGATTATTACACGTTCTGAAAATAGTCCTGTGGGATATAAAATTGGCTGTTATGGCGGATCTGTGAGAAAATTTGAGGAAATTTCGAGAAATATCGGGACAGAAATGGAAGTCAGGGATTTGTTTTACAATACGCCTGCCAGACGGAAATTTTTACGAAAAATGTCAACAGAATATGGTAAAATCAGGGATATTGTACTAAGGGAAGCACTTTCAAACAGTAATGTGGCATTTTCGCTGAAACTGGATGGGAAAAGTACGATAAAGACTAGCGGGAAGGGGATTGATAACACAATCCTTGAATTGTTTGGAAAGTCAGTTTTGAGAAATTTGAAAAAATTTGAATATGGATATTTAGGTAACGTAGAAATTTTGCGAAGTTCAAAGGACTTTATGTTTACTTTTGTAAATAACCGATATG
>CAUUWI010000026.1:0-16964 GCA_963548925.1 uncultured Leptotrichia sp.
GCACCTTTTTTTCTATCTTCAGAAATTGCTGCAAATACCAATCCTTCTGCTGCAATCCTTCCAGATTTTTTAGCTGCTTTAGCAATCCCTTTTTCTCTTAACCAGTCAATTGCTTTTTCAATATCTCCATCATTTTCTTGTAAAGCCTTTTTACAGTCAAGCATTCCTGCTCCAGTTCTTTCTCTTAATTCTTTAATAAGTGCTGTTATAATTGCCACTTTATTTCCCTCCTAATTATTTATTTTTTGTTTTTTATTTCACTTAATAAATGATTTATTATTTTAAAAAACACTACTTTGAAGCACCACTTAATATATTTAAAATTTCTGGATTTTTTTTATCAAATTTTAAAAATTCCTTTGCATATTTTTCAGCCAACTTATAATTTTTAGTACCATAATAGTAAACTGCTAATCTATATATTGAATATGCATTACCAGATATCGCCGCCGCTAATTTATGATTTCTTAATTCTTTGAGACTCTCATGTGTAAATCCTTCATCTGTAAGTTGTTTTAAATATTTATCTCTTAATTTTATTTTAGCTTTTTTTTCATCGGGTTTCAAATTCAATAATTTTATATCATCATCATTGTATACTATAGCTAAAGAATATAATCCTGTATCAGTATCTCCTAATTCTACAGCTTTTAAAAAATATTTCTCTGCTTCTTTTGGATTATCTTTTAAATATTCTGTACCAATCATTTCATAGGCGAAATCATCATCTGGATATTTTTTAATATATTCTTTTAACAGTTCAATATACTTTTTTGAATCAAATTTTCCAGTTTTTTCAGCTTCTTCACCTAATTTAGCAGTTTTTTCTTTAAAATAAGCCTTTTCTTTTAAATTCATACCCATAAGACTACCATCTATTGCATAATAATTACTATTAATAGATGTGCTCTAATTTTGTTCATTTCCAATACTTTCAGCACCCAAAATACTCAAATTTGCTACCAAAAATAGTCCAATTAAAACTTTTTTCATAATTTTTCACTATTCCTCTTTTTAAAATAATTTAAAATTACTATTTTTATAAGAACAGGGGAATGGCTTTATTCCCCTATTATTTTTATTTAATTATTTAATTTTGCTTTAACTGCGATTACACTTCTGTATTTTCTTCAGTAACTTCTTCTACTACTTCTTCAACGATTTCTTCGTTTGCAGGAACTTCTACTTCTGCTCCTTCAACAACGTTTTCAATTCCACCGTTTCCTTCAATTGCAGCATTTGCGATAACTTGTGCAAACAATTTTATTGATCTTATAGCATCGTCATTTGCTGGGATTTTGTAAGTTACTAAATCAGGATCTACGTTTGTGTCGATTAATGCGATTACAGGGATTCCTAATTTTTTAGCTTCTTCCAATGCCAAGAATTCTTTTTTGATGTCAACTACAAATAATGCAGTTGGTAAGGTATTCATTTCTTTAATTCCACCAAGGTTTTTAGAAAGTTTTGCCATTTCTTTTCTTAATAATCCAGCTTCTTTTTTAGTGTATGCTTCGTCTAAAGTTCCGTCAGCATCCATTTCTTCTAATTCTTTTAATCTTTTTACTCTTGTTTTAATTGTGTTCAAGTTAGTCAAAAGTCCACCTAGCCATCTGTTGTTTACATAAAATCCTCCAGCTCTTTCTGCTTCTTCTTTAATAGCTTCTTGAGCTTGTTTTTTAGTTCCTACGAATAATACTTTTCCACCTTCTTCAGAAATTTGTCTTACAAATTCGTAAGCTGTTTCAGTTGCTCCTAAAGTTTGGTGTAAATCCAAAATGTGGATTCCGTTTCTTTCTGTAAAAATATAAGGTTTCATTTTAGGATTCCATCTTTTTGCCTGATGTCCAAAATGTGCTCCTACTTCTAATAATTGTTTCATTGTAATAACTGCCATTACGTTTTTCCTCCTAATTTTTTTGGTTTTTCTCCCACTTTTCTTTAAAAGACAGATTGTAATTTTCACTTTTTATTTCGCTTATTTTTTTAATTTCAATTAAATAAATAAACTTTAAAAAAATAAATTATAAAATTGCAACACCCTATCTTTAAATAATACAAAGTGTGATTAATCGTTGTATTTTACCATTTTTTTATAACTTTTGTCAATACTCTAAAAATTCTCTATCAGTTTTATTTGGTTATCTAGCAGGACTGTACGCATTTTCTCATTTCGTTCCTGTTGTAATTCACGATATTTCGCAATAAAATTTTCTTCTGTCAGTCTTTGATCCTTCAATTTTCCAACTTCACGTTTAAAATCACGCTGATATTTTAAGATACGTGATTTTTGCTCATTTGATAAATCCATATTATCAATAAAGTCTTTAATTTTATCATTTTTTTCATTAAATAATGTCTTTTGTGAATTTATATAGGAATTATATGCTTCCAGCTGCTCATTTGATAAAACTTTTGCAATCGCTCTGTATCTTTCTTCTTCAATTTTACCAATTTTAACTTTTTTTACATCAAATTGTATTGTTTCTTTCTCTATACCTTCAGCTTTTTTCTGATATTCATCAAATATTTTTGACAATTTTTTTTGCTGTTTTTCAGTAGCATTTACAACTTTAAATATATCACTTTTAGAAATTTTTACAGTATAAATTTTTTGATAATAATCTTCATAGGAATACGATAAAACAGTTATTCCAAATGCCAACACCAATAAAATTACTATTTTTCTTATTTTATTCATTCTCTTCCTCTCGATAATTCTCTTAATTATTTGAATTATTATAATTAGGTGCTTCCTTTGTAATTATAACATCGTGCGGATGACTTTCTTTCAGCCCAGCTCCTGTTATTTTTACAAATTTACCATTTTCTTTTAATTCTTTAATTGTAGCTGTTCCGCAGTATCCCATTCCAGAACGAAGCCCTCCACAAATTTGATAAACTGTGTCTTTTAATGCACCTTTATGTGGAACCATCGATTCAATTCCTTCTGGAACTAATTTTTCAGTTGCTGCTTCAAGCTGAAAATATCTGTCGCTGCTTCCTCTCTTCATTGCCGCAAGTGAACCCATTCCCGCATAAGTCTTGAATTTTCTTCCGTTGTACAAAATTTCTTCTCCTGGCGCTTCATCAGTTCCTGCAAGCATTCCTCCAAGCATAACACAGTCCGCTCCAGCTGCAATAGCTTTTACAACATCTCCAGACAATTTTATTCCACCATCGGCAATAAGTCCAATTCCTTTATCTTTACAAACTTCGGCAATATTCATTACAGCTGAAATTTGTGGAACTCCAACTCCTGATACAACCCTAGTCGTACAGATTGAACCTGGCCCTACTCCTACTTTTACAGCATTTACTCCCGCTTCTATCAAGTCTGTTGCTGCTTCTGGAGTTACAATGTTTCCTCCGATAATATCTAAATCGGGGAAAGCTGCCCTAATTTCCTTTATTTTATTAATAACTCCAATTGAATGTCCGTGAGCCGAATCAACAGCAATAATATCAACCCCAGCCTCTACTAAAGCTGCAACTCTTCTCACTGTATCAGTTCCGACTCCAACTCCTGCTCCAACTCTAAGTCTACCTTGCTCATCTTTTGCAGCATTCGGATAATTTATAACATTGTCAATATCTTTAATTGTAATTAAACCTTTTAATTTAGTACCTTCAACAATTGGCAATTTTTCAATTCTATTTTCCAAAAGAATAGATTTTGCACCTTCAAGAGTTGTTCCAACTGGCGCTGTCACCAAGTTGTCTTTTGTCATAATATCTACAACTTTCGATGATAAATCTTCCCTGTATTTTAAATCACGGTTAGTAATAATCCCTTTCAAGTTACCTTCATCATCAACTACAGGAAGCCCCGAAACTTTATAAGTTCTCATTAAGTCATTTGCCTCTTTTAAGATGGCATCTTCTCCCAACGTAATTGGATTTGTAATCATTCCGCTTTCATATCGTTTTACTTTTGCCACTTCTTCAGCCTGTCTTTCAATCGTCATATTCTTGTGAATAAATCCAATTCCACCTTCTCTGGCAAGTGCAATTGCTAATTTTGATTCTGTAACTGTGTCCATTGCGGCACTAAGTATTGGTATATTTAGCATCAATTTTTTAGTTAAATTAGTTTTTAACGATACTTCGTGTGGCACCACACTCGATGCTTGTGGAATTAATAGTACGTCATCAAAAGTTAATCCTTCAGAAATTACAATTTTGTCTTTTTGACTCATTTTAAATATCCTCCTTGTTTTATTTTTAAGTTCACAGTTCTGCAAATTCAGTAAATCAAGAGAAAATTCTATAAAACTAAACTCTTCTGTATTACTTTTTGCTTTATCTTATTTTAAATTATATTATTTTATCACAAAACAAGACATAATTTCAATACCTTTTTTAAAAGATTTTTTTACAATTTTTCCAAACTTAAACTAAGTTTAATCATATGCATTTTTTTAATTTTCTACATATCCGGTGTTTCCGGCAATACCTGTCCTCCATCCACAACTATTGTCTGCCCGGTAATGAAACCAGCTTCACGACTTGCTAGAAAAACAGCTGTATATCCAATATCTTCAGGTTTTCCTAAAGTATAAACAGGAATTATCTCCTTCATTTTTCTCATATATTCCTCTCCAGCTTGTATCAATCCATCTGTCAGTATATTTCCTGGCTGAATGGCATTAACTGTAATTCCATATTTTGCATATTCCAGTGCTGCACTTCGCATAAATCCCAGTTGTCCAGCCTTGCTAGCACCATAATGTGCCCAACCTGAAAAACCTGTAATTGGTCCTGTAATTGAAGAAGTCAGTATTACCCGTCCATAACTTTGCTTTTTCATATATTTAAGTGCTGCTTGTGCCATAAAAAATGTCCCTTTTAGATTTATATTCTGAACCTTGTCCCAATCTTCCTCTGTCATATTTTCAATACTCACTTGTGGGAAAATTCCCGCATTTGAACATAAAATACTTAATTTCCTATATTTTTCATAAATACTCTGGATAATATACTGCACCTGATCTCTATCCGTAACATCAAGATGATAAAATTCTCCTTCAAGTTCATTTGCCGTTCTTTTTCCATTTTCTTTATCAATATCTCCTATCAAAACTTTTGCTCTTGCCTGCTTCAACGCTTTTGCAATTCCTTTTCCAATACCTTTTGCTCCACCCGTAACAAGAGCAACTTCCCCAGCTAAATCAAACATTTCAATCAACATCCTTTCTTATTATATTTTCTACTTTCTTTCTGCATTCAATCTCACAATCTCCACAATTACATCCGTTGCCAAAATCATACTTTCCAATGCCACAAATTCATATTTCCCATGAAAATTTTCCCCACCTGCGAAAATATTTGGTGTTGGAAGTCCCATAAATGAAATTTTTGAGCCGTCTGTTCCACCACGGATTGGCTTGATTATTGGTTTTATTTCAAGGTTTTCCATGGCTTTTTTAGCTATTTCGACGATTTCCATATGATTTTTTATTATTTCACCCATATTGTAATATTGATCTTTTATTTCAACTGTTACTAACTCTTTTTTGTATTTTTCATTGATTTTTCTTGCCACATTTTTAGAAAATTTCTTTTTCTCTTCAAACTTCTGTCTATCGTGATCTCTTAAAATATATGATAATTCAGCGTCTTCACAATTTGTATTTATTTTTTCAAGAAAATAAAATCCTTCGTAGCCTTCTGTCTTTTCAGGAACTTCATCTGCTGGAAAGCTGTTTATAATTTCTGTCGCTATTAAACTTGCATTTATCATTTTTCCTTTTGCAGTTCCTGGATGAACACTTTTACCTTTTATTTTAAACACAGCTCCAGCCGCATTAAAGCTCTCATATTCAAGCTCTCCAACAGGCCCGCCATCCACTGTATAAGCAAAATCCGCTCCAAATTCTTCAACGTTAAAGTTATCCGCTCCACGTCCAATTTCCTCATCAGGCCCAAATGCAATTTTTACTGTTCCATGTTTAATTTCAGGATGATTTATCAAATATTTCATAGCCTCAATAATTTCCACAACTCCAGCTTTATCATCAGCTCCCAAAAGAGTTGTTCCATCAGTAGTAATTACAGTTTTCCCCACATAATCCTTTAAATTAGGAAATTCATGGGCAGAAAGCACAATATTTTGCTCCCTATTCAAGACAATATCTTTCCCATTATAGTTTTCCACAATCTGTGGATTGACATTAACCGCATTGAAATCAGCAGTATCCATATGTGCAATAAAACCAATAGTTTTTACATTTTTATCAATATTGCTTCTCAAAGTCGCATTAACAAAGCAATTTTCATTCACATACACATTTTCCATCCCAATTTCTTCCAGCTCTTTTACAAGTATTTTGGCAAATTCAAGCTGTGTTGGTGTCGATGGAATGCTCTCACTTTTCTCATCCGATCTAGTTTCAATTTTAACATATTTCAAAAATCTTTCTTTAAGTGTTTCATATTTATTCAAATCCATTTATTTCTCCCGCTTTCTTAAAATTATCATTTTATAATATTTTACAATTTTTTTCTATTTTTTTCAACATTAATAGCTAAATTCTTTATAAAGTGAACTACTCCCACTTTTAGAAGCGGGAACTTCTTAGGAAGTATCTGCGTATGACTAGCTAAATTTTTTACCGAGCTCTTCGGGCAGTTCCTACCCTGTTTTTTTATTTTTCTAATATTCTAACATCGTATTTCCAACTTCTCTTATATTCAGTGCTGCATTGTAATCTCTATCAATCTCAATTCTACAACATTCACATTTATAACTTCTTTCTGATGATTTCAGTTCTCCTTTAATATTCCCACATTTACTACAAGTTTTTGATGATGGAAACCACTTATCTATTTTCAAAAATCTCTTTCAATCTATTAGAAATTTCATCATTAATGACTTCCCTTCAATATTTTATACAAAAAACAATATTATAATTTATATCAAATACTGAATTATAATTACTGTTATACAACATTGTTATTACAGACTTTTATATTTTTTTACTGAATAAATTATATCATAAATATATCATTTTTTCAATTTTTTTAACAAAAAATCACCTACAATCATACAATTTATTGAAAGATGATTTCTTTATAATTAGCTTATTTAATTTTTTTATTTTATAAACGAAATAAATTATAATTTCAAAAACTCTTTAAAGTTTTATGGAATTTTTGTATTGAAATTTTAGAGAAAAAGTTAGGCTATAAGACAAAATTAAAAAAAATAAAAGTTTTATTACCTATAATTTTGTGTTATAATATTAAATTGATAATATAAATGGATAATTCTCAAAGAAAGGAATAAAACAATGAAAAAGATACAAAACAAATTTCTAATAATTGGAATTTTGACTTTAATTTCAATCAACTCAAATATAGGATGGGCAAAAAATAAAGAAAAATCTTTAAAAATTGTTAAAATTCATATAAATTCTAATAACAATCCTGGATATAATACTCGAATAAGTAATGATTTTCAAGAAGAGGTTGTAAGACTTGTTAATATAGAAAGAAGAAAAAGAGGAATTACCCCACTTTCTATATCTAATAAGCTCTCATCAGCAGCAACTATCAGAGCTAATGAACTTACGCAAAAATTCAGCCATACAAGACCTAATGGAAGAAGTTATATTTCTGCAGTAGAAAGTGCAGGATATGCATATTCCTATGTAGGAGAAAATATTGCTGCTGGTCAAAAAAGACCTCAAGATGTGATGAATACCTGGATGAATAGTGCCGGACATAGAGCTAATATCTTAAATCCAAATTATACAGAAATCGGAATCGGAATCAGTTATACACAAAATAATATTTATGGAACTCATTGGATACAACTTTTTGGAAAACCTAGATAAATAAATAATGGTAATTAATACCTATATCCAAACCCTTTTATTTTGAAAATTAAAATTTTTATTGCATTCTCTAGAATTTTATTGTATAATAATGTGAAATTTATTAAAGGAGGAATTTATTATGAATGATGTTACTAATCCACAAACAAACAAAGTGAGTCTTGATGCTGTGCAGCAATACATTATGACAAATGCAAAATCTTTTCCAGAAGCTTCAATAAATGACATTCGATCAAGATTATCTAATCTTTCACAAAATCAGTTTAACGCAATTCAAGGAATCCAATTAAAAGATCCTACAATGATGCTACTTTTATCACTTTTTCTTGGTTCTTGGGGAGTTGACAGATTTCTTCTGAAAGAAACTGGATTAGGTGTAGTAAAATTATTAACTGGTGGAGGATGTGGTATCTGGACTATTGTCGACTGGTTTTTAATTATAAACAAAACTAGAGAATTTAATCAAAAATTAGTTTTAGACTCTATATCTGTTGGTCAATTTAATAACATGTAGATTTTTTAAGATTTAGGATATTTTCATAATAGACTAATTCTATATAGCTGGGAATTAATATGAAAAAATATTTTAACTTATTATTTAATTATCATAAAAATAATTTTATCTTGTACATATTACTTGTATCAATAATTTCTATAAGATATTATTTTAAAGTACCTACGCCAATTGGATTTATTTTGAAACCATTACATATTCATTATTGGAGTGAAGGCTTAACAACAGCATTTATTCAATTAATAAAGGGGAATTTTTTTCGTGCTTACAAAATAAATCCTTTAATATTTATTGTAGTGACGGTTATTTTTTTTCATATCTTTTTAGAACCAATAATTTTTAAATCAAAAAATTCAACAAAATAAACAATAATTATAAAAGTTAAAATTATTAGTTCCCATCTACTATTAAAAAAGGAAATCGTTATGAAAAATATAATTCTGATAATTATGATTTTAACGGGAATACAAATATTCGGTGATTATAGTTATGATTACAAATATACAATTAAAAATAATGAAGTCTATTGGGATGAAGAATTAATAGAAGGAGCGGATTCTAAGACTTTTAAAATATTGGGTGAAGGCTATTATGCCAAAGATAAAAATAATATCTATTACAAAGGTGAAAAATATGAAGGAAATCCTGCTACTCTAAAAATAATAGATAATCATTACTATAAAGATAAATACAGTGCATATTTTGAAGGAACAAGAATTAACAATTCTAATCCTAAAACCTTCAAAGTATTAGGAAGAAATTTTTCCAAAGATAAAAATAACGTCTATTATTTAGGCAAAAAAATAACAGAAGCTAATGCCAAAACTTTTAGAGCGCTAGGCTTTAAATATGCAAAAGATAGAAACAATATTTATTATTCAAACAAAAAAATAATAGGAGCAGATGTCAAAACTTTTGGACTATTAGGTAAAAGTTCTTACTCCAAAGACAAAAATAATGTCTATTATGAAGGGGAAAAAGTAGAAAATGCTGATATTGAAACTTTTGAAATAATAGAGGCTTCTGAAAAGGCGCAGGATAAAAATCATAAATATGAGCGTGGAAAAATAATAAAATAAAAATTTTAAAAATCAAACAAAAAACAGTAAAAAGATTTAAAACTAAATCGATCTACTGTTTTTTTATTCCTGAAAATTTCGTCAACACATCATCCTGTATCGTTCCAGCCCATCTTGCCACTTGCCTCAATGTTATTCTCTCATTAACACCATTTTCAACATTCTTTTGACTCCCAACAATTACCACTTCATCATTTATTTCCGCATCATTTATTTCCGTCAAATCAACAAAAATCATATCCATACAAATTTCCCCAATAATTTTTGCCTTTTTCCCATTCACCAAAACATACGCTTCTTGCGAATTTTCAATTTGCTTTTGAAGTCCGTGTGCATAACCTATTGACACAATGCCTATTTTAGAGTCCCTTTTCACAACGCCTCTACTTCCATAGGAAATTTTATCATTTTTTTTCACTCTTCTTATGTTTATAATTTGCGATTTTACTGTTATAACATCAAAAAGCCCCACATCGTAAGACAAAGGCTCCATTCCATAAAGTGCCATTCCCACACGTGCGAAATCATAATTGTATTTTTCCCCATATTTAAAGAGTAACGGACTTGCCTGTAAATGTTTGTATTGGTATTTTATGTTGTTGTCGTCAAATATTTTTAAAATATTTTCATATTTTTCAGCTTGCTTTTCTGTTTCAATTTGATTTTCCGCATCTGAAATATGAGAAAAAATCGAGATTATTTCCAATTTGTTATTTTTAGAATTTATTTCATATTTTTTTATTTTTTCAATTAATTCTAAAATTTCGCTTCCATTGAATCCAAGCCGATTCATCCCACTGTTCACTTTTATATGAATTTTTAAAACTGTATTTTCAAAAAATTTATCCAAAATTTTTAAGTAGTCAGATAATTGTGAAAAATTGAAAACTGTCAGTTCAATATCATTTTCTATTGCATATTCCAATTTTTGGGGTTTAATATAATTAAGTGCCATTATATTTATTTTTCTATTTTCTAAAAATCTCAATTTTTTCTCTTTTTCAAAATTTTTTAAAATTTCACGAATTTTTACCGCTTCATCAATATATGCTGCCGCAAAATAATTACAACTATTTTCAAGCAGTATCGGTAAAATATTTTCAATTCCAAGCCCGTAAGCATTGTCTTTAATTACACAAATGATATTTTTATTTATGGAACGGATTTTTTCCAGATTTTTTCTCAAATTTTCCTTGTTTATTTCCAGATTTACCAGCATTTTTTATTTTTGTTCTCCTTATCTTTGTAATAACAGGAAAAATTATTATCTCATTATGCCATCAACTAACCATTTCCCCTTTACTTTTAACATTTTTAGAGTGATTTCCTGTCCACCCTGATGTCCTTTATCTCCTGACAGTGTTAAAAATTCTTCTTCCCATTTATCTTTTAACACAATAATTCCCGTTTTATTGTCAAAACTTTTTACTTTAAATTCACTTTTTTCCCGTATGTCTAAAATTATTGCACCTAATATAGCGTCGTATTCGACTCCTTCATATTTTTTCAAGAGTTGCTTATCTTTCACACTTAAATCTTCCATTTTTATTTTTTGTCCAAGCAATAGTTCTGATATTTTTAATACACGAGAACGTTCCTTAATTTCATTTTTAAATCCAGACGTAACTGGAGCATTTTTTAACCATTTGTCAAAATCATTTGAAATAAGATATTCATTGATAAACTTTTCTGCAATATTTGCTGCTTCATTGTCAATCTGAGTTACTTCCTTTTGACTATAAGAAATAGTTTTATCACTATCAGATGAGTATGCTATTACCCCTAAACTTGCTATAATCAGCACAATGCTTACTTTCACTATTTTTCTTAACATATTTACCTCCTAAACTGTTATTATTAATGGAGCCATTATTCCCAAAATAATAATTAATCTTAAAAGCAGAATTTTACGATAAATTTTTTGATATTGTATTTCAGGTATTCCCTTTTCCTTCAGGAAAAATCCTATTGCTGTGATTTTATTAGAAGTGTCGCTTCTGCTGTAACGGTTTACATACGGCTCAAATAAAATTTTTTCTCCATTTACTGTCAAATGCAGTCTTGGTGTCCCCACATATTTATCCATATATCCTGTCGTATTTTTACCATCTATATTTTCTCCATTCAATGAAACTACTCCATTTTCAACTTTTAACTTATCAATTCTCAAAAAAATAAACAAAATCCAGGCAATAATGGCAGCAACTGGCAAAAATGCTGAAACAATCCTTGCAACTTGCATTTTTTCCAGCAAAGTAAACACTATTCCATAAACAACAGACAATACCACCATTAATATCAGAATTTTATCCACTCCCTTGTGAATTAATCCATTAAGTTCAATTTTTTCATTAGTAATTTCCATAATATACAGCTCCTTACATATTTTATTTTTCTTCTAAAAGTCCCGATGCAATCAGTTTTCTAAATGCTCTTGCCCGATGGCTCACACTTTTTCTTTCCTCATCATCAGCTTCTCCAAACGATTTTCCAAGTTCATAAGAATAAAAAATCGGATTGTAGCCAAATCCATTATTTCCTCGTGCTTCAAATAAAATTTCACCTTCTATTTCTCCACGAAATGAATGAATTTCACCGTTTGGAAAGGCAATACTTACAACAGATACAAAATATGCCTTTCTATCTTCTTTTTTCACATCTTTTAGAATTTCCAGCATTTTCTGATTCTTCTCGCTGTCAGACGTATTTTCACCTCCAAATCTTGCCGAACAAACTCCCGGTGCTCCATCCAAAGCGTCCACACAAAGCCCCGAATCATCTGAAATCGTTACAATATTCGTATAATCTGCAATTTCCTTTGCCTTCTTCTGCGAATTTTCCTCAAAAGTTTTCCCATCCTCCACAACATCAGGAATATTCAGCCCATCCAGAATCGTTACAACTTCCAAATCCATTCCTTCCGTCAGTTTTTCAAAATCTTTTATTTTCCCTTTATTCTTTGTTGCTAAAAATATTTTCATCACTTTACTTCCTTTTTTCATTGAATTATGAAAAAACAAGAGTGTATTGATTTACCCCTGTTTAAGATTGTATTCTTCAAAATTATTTTTTATAATTCTATTTACAATATTATGAGCATCTTTTTTTTCTTCTCTCGACATTTCTTTCAAATCCACAGGTTTATCCACGATAATTTTTATATTTTTATTTGGTGTTACTTTCAAACTTTTTCTGCTTTGAACCTGATAAGTTCCCACAATTGTAATTGGTAAAATTCTGGCATTTGTGTCAGTCGCAAGTTTAAAACTTCCTTTTTTGAAATCGCCTATTGTTCCATCACTGCTTCTGCTACCTTCTGGGAAAATCACATAAGAATGTCCTTTTTTTATTTTATTTATTGCATCTTTCATATCCTTCATTCCCTGTCGTGCATTTTTTCTATCCAAAAATATACAGTCAAAGGAACGCATCCAACGCCCAATTGCAGGCCATCTTTTCATTTCCTTCTTTGCAATGAACGAAAAATCAAGTGGCAAATATCCTAGTAATGCAGGAATATCAACGTTACTCTGATGATTTGAAATTAATATAACCGCCTCATTTGTTTCACGTATTTTTTTAATTTCTTCCTCACTGCCATTTTTGTAAATGACGTTTACTTTGCTTCCAGCTCCCCAGATTAGATTTTTCCCCCAATTCTTGGCTACTTTACATACATATCGGTATCTTTTTTCACCTCTATTAAATATTAGATACCATATGTGGACAATACTTCCATAAATAAAAGTTCCCACTAACACAAGATGGTAAAATATGGTTCTCATGCTTTTTTCCTCCCTTGCTATTTATTTGTAGTTTTCCTTGTACTTTTTTAACTTTTTAAAAATTTTATCTAGAGAAAAACCTTGTCTTGCCAGATATTGTATAAGTTTCTGTTCTTCCTTCATTTTTTTTTCATCTCGTTTGTTACTCACATTGATTTTTTTACTATTTTTTTCAATCAATTTTTCCAGCTTTGTATCGTCAATATTTTCTTCCTTTTCCTCATCCAAAGCCAAATACGCTTTTTCAACTATACCTCTGTCAATCCCCTTTTGAAAAAGATTGTAGAAAATACGGTTTTTGCCATAAGTTCTGCTCTCAATATACGATATTGCATAATTCAAGTCATTTAAATATCCAAATTCTTCCAATTTTTCTATTGCTTTCAAAATTGCTGGCTTATTTAGGTATTTTTTTTCCAGTTTTAACCGCAATTCCTTTTTTGTCCTGTCTTTTAAGGAAATTAGGAAAATTCCCTTTTCAAAGGAGGCTTCATACGAAATCTCGTCATAAAACCTCTCAATATCATCATTTATCTTTAAATTGTACTTTTGTCTGATTAATGGACTTATGTCCATAATTTCATCGTTATCCAAATATATTTTGTTTCGGTATATTTTATTGATTTTCATTGTTTTTCGCTTCATTATTTTCTGAATTTTCAGTATCGTTTACTTGTTCTTCAGTTTCCTGTTTTGGACGAATGGCTTCAAGTACATCTTTTTCAAGTCTTGTATACAGTTCCGTATTTTCCTTTAACATTCTTTCAACGTTGACACGTCCTTGTCCAAGCCGCTCATCTCCGTAACTGAACCATGCTCCAGCTTTTGAGGCAATTCCCAGATTTATTGCTGCGTCTAAGATTTCTCCTATTCTAGAGATTCCGACTCCATACATAACATTAAACCTTGCTTCCTTGAACGGCGGTGCAACTTTATTTTTAGTTACTTTTACCACAACTTCATTTCCAATAACATCGTCTCCTTGTTTAACTGAACCTACTCTTTTTACTTCCATTCTGACTGTTGAAAAGAATTTCAATGCACGTCCTCCAGATGTTGTTGTTTGTGGACCAGGAGTAAAAGAAAATCCTCCTATTTTTTCCCTTATTTGATTTATGAAAATCATTACTGTATCAGATTTTGCAATATTTCCAGTCAATTTTCTAAGTGCTTTTGACATCAGTCTTGCCTGAAGTCCCATTTGCTGATCTCCCATTTCCCCTTCAATTTCAGCCTTTGGAACAAGTGCCGCAACTGAATCTACAACGATTACGTCTAATGCTCCACTTCTTACAAGCATATCGGAAATCTCAAGTGCCTGTTCTCCTGTGTCAGGTTGTGAAATTAATAGTTCATCAATGTTTACTCCAAGAGCCTTTGCATAAACTGGATCTAGAGCATGCTCTGCGTCAATAAATGCTACAACTCCTCCTGTTTTTTGAGCTTCTGCAATAATATGAAGTGCAAGTGTGGTTTTCCCTGAAGACTCTGCCCCATAAATTTCAACAATTCTTCCTCTTGGCACTCCACCAATTCCAAGTGCTATATCCAAATTCAGACTTCCTGTAGAAATAGCTCTAATATTCATTTTTTGATTTTCCCCAAGTTTCATTACAGCACCTTCACCATAATCCTTTTGAATCTTCTTAAGTGCCAAATCAAGCATTTTCTCCTTTTCGGTTAACCCTTTATCATCTTTTTCCTTTTCGTCAGCTTTTTTTCTAGCCATCATACCCTCCTCATTTTTTATTTTATCCTGACTTTTATTATACCACAATTTGATTTCTTTTTATATATTTTATTTCGTTATTTAAATCCATTATTTAACAATTTTTTTATATTTTCGAATATCAAAAAAGACAACTTCAGATTTCTCCAAAGTCATCAATTTCAATCAAAAATTATTCTCCAAAGTAAGCTATCGCTTCAATTTCCACCAAAACTCCTTTTGGCAATTTATCCACCGCAAAGGCTGATCTTGCTGGATATGGTTCAGTAAAGTATTCTGCATAAATGTTGTTTACTGCTGCAAAGTCGTTGATATTATCTAGTAATACAGTTGTTTTTATTACATTCTTTGTTGTTAATCCGTTGTTTTCCAAGATTGCCTTTAAGTTTTCGAGAACTTGTCTTGCCTGCTTTTCCACTGTAACAGCTTCAATTTGCTGATTTTCAGGATTTATTGCGATTTGCCCTGAGATGTACAAAAAGTCGCCTGCTTTTCTGAATGCTGAATATGGCCCGACTGCTTCTGGTATTTTTTTCATTTTTTCCTCCTGATTTTTCATATTTTTTAAATTTTACAATTTTATTCTATCATATTTTTTCAATATCAAAAAGAATTTTCTTTCACTTTGAATTACTATTCCAAAAATCGTTATTCTGGCGAATATCCAAAGTTTATAATATATTGCCAGCTTTCTCCCGGCACTTTTGCAAATCCAAAATAAAGAGGTATCGCCAATGTTTTTGCGCCTATTCCAAACTTATAGCTTTCCTTTTCATCATGCCCAAATTTGTAACTCTTGCTGGAAATATTGGCTCTGGAATAGGTTGTATCAAGATACAGGAATTTTGATAAATTATACTGGACTTTCAGGCTTCCCACAAAAATGCTGTTTCCACGAATTTTATCCGCAGGCATTCCAGCAAATTCCAGTGAATTGTCAGCCGTTCGGATTCCACCCATTTTAGGCTTGTATGTTTCTGGAATGTCGTCTCCATACGATGTCAAGTAAACTGCTTTTGGAGTGATAGTAATTTTTTCACCAATTGGTATGTTTATTTCCCCTCCTACACTCAATGAATTAAATTTAGCCTCTTTTGAATTTGCCAATGTATAATTTGAAAATAAATGTACTCCCCTTGTTGCAAAATTTATGCTGTCCCTTGTGTCATAATCTATTTTTGCTTCAAAATATGGAAATCCTTTCCGTACATTTTCATCGTGATTTTCGTGTTTAGTCACATCCGAAACCTGATACCCGCCTCCAACTGAAAACAATAAATTTTTGTACATTTCAAATCCAACTCCTGTTCCAAGTTTGAATTTTCTATTTTCAAAGTTAAAGTATCCGTTTTTATACTTCTGATTTTCTATAATGTCACGCTTGTAATCAAATTCAGTATAAATTATTGCTTTAGAATTTTTTCCCAGCTCCATTGTTGCCTTACCTCTTGCTCCATATTCATTTGCAACAGTTCCAGTTACTGAATATCTGACATTCATATTATTTATAATTTTACTTCCCTGAAAACCAACATTTACTGTTGCCAAGTCCTCATTGTTTATATTTCCTGAAAGTGCTAGATAATCACTCGGTTTTTCCTGAACATTTATTACCAGATCATTGTCCTTCACTTCGTAATAAACCGTTGTAAAATCACCATTCTGATAAATATTATTAACAATTTTTTCCATATCCAGCCTACTTAAAACACCAAGTTTCTTAGGTAAAAATTTATCAAAATATGTCTTTTTGTATTTTTTATTTCCTTCTATCACAATTCCAGCAATATTGTATTCATCACTCCAAGTCCGTCTAAACTCCTTCCGTTTTTCCTCTAACTTTTTATAAAGTCCAGGATTTGACAATTTTTTAATTTCATCTATATTTTCCCTTGCAATTTTCTCTCCAGCCGCAATAAGTTCCTTTACTTTTGAAAAATCATAAGACTCGAACTTTTCCAAATCTGGTTTCATATACAAGTCAAGCATACGAATTTGCCGTTCCACTTCCTGCCTTCC
>CAUUWI010000027.1:0-16693 GCA_963548925.1 uncultured Leptotrichia sp.
TTTACTTACAGATGAACTAGTAAAAAGCATAACTCTTCGTGAATGGATTTATTCTATTATTTAAATGGGTTTTAGTATTAATTCATCAAAATCAATGATTTTAGCCTGTCTATGTATCTCCCTGCCTTCATAAAATAGAATAACTACTGGGACTGAAAATAGGCTTAATTGTCCAACAGCTTCAGGAATTTCAGATGCTTCGATATGATAAGCAGTAAAATTTTGTTCATTAACAATTTTCTCAACTTTTGGCATATCAGAGTGACAGACGCTGCAATTATTCATTAAAACATATAATAAAAAATATTTTTCTTCTTTTATTTTATTAAGTATTTGTTCATAATTCTTAAGCCTTTTCATACGATTTTTTCCTTTTTTATTTTTTGGATTTTATCAAATAAATTTATAAATTCTTTATAGGTTTAGTTGTTTTTCCAGATAAAAATGTCACAGGGATTTTTACATTTATTTTATTTTCAATATTTTCCTTATTTTCTATTGTGTCAACTAATATTTTAACAGATTGTACAGCAATTTCTTCAATGTTTTGTCTAATTGTGGATAAATAATTTTTTTCTCTTTTTGAAGATTTTGCTCCATCAAAGCCTATTATTTGGATATCTTCAGGTACAGAAATATTTAAATATTCCAGTTTTTCTAAAATATATAAAGCATGTGCATCTGTTGAAGAAAAAATACCGTCAATTTTTTTGGTTATAATAAATTTTTTTATAAAATTATCTACTTCCATTTCAAATTCTTCTCTTGTTCCAGTATTATAGCATATTTGATTGAAAATATTATGCTCACTGCAATAGTCCTTGAAACCGTTTAATCTTGAAATAGTGTCATTTGAATATTTTGAGCCATGGCCAATATAGGCTAAATTTTTACTTCCATGTTTTATTAACATTTCTGTGGCTAATCTTCCACCAGAATAATTATCGCTGCTTACAAAGTTAGTTTTATGTGAAAAAAATCTGTCTATACTTACAAATGGAAGACTTTCGGATACATATTCATCTATATTGCTATATGTTACTGCTATTATTCCGTCTACTTTGTTCTGCCTTGACATTGTTATGAACTGGATTTCATTTTCAATGTTATTTTCAGAATTATATAAAATCAGTTTTATTTCATGTTTACGTAATTCTTTTTCAATGTGGAAAGTCAATTCACTAAAAAAGGGATTCCAAATGCTGGGAATTATAAGGACAACGGTATTGGTCCTGTTAATTTTTAGTCCTTTTGCATATATGTTTGGTTCATAATTTAATTCCTTTACTGCTTTTTCAATTGCAAGTTTAGTTTTCTCCTTTAAAGCAATACCATTGAAATATTTCGATACACTTCCAACAGAAACTTTTGCTAATTTTGCTACATCTTTCATAGTAGGCATTTTTTCACCTCTAAATCACTAAATTTCCCATAATTTACCTTTGATTTCGATTTCTCCATCTGTAAAAAATGAAATTTCATTATTTTCTATTCTATTATATAATCTTGAACTAAAAACTTCAAGTCCGTCGTTTACAAAAATTTCAGCAGAGGATTCATCTAAGAATAAATGTAATTTTAGTTTTTTTTCTTTAAATTTACATTTTCTGATGTCTCCGCCTTCAAAATTTTCTGTTAATTCACCAGAATGAGTTCTGTCAAAAACAAGTTCATTATTTTTTAAATCATAGAAAAAGATAGTTTCTTCGTTATTTCCAACTCTAAATTTTATTCCAACTTTCTCAGCTTTTATATTTTCAAAATTTACATCCAGCTCATAAGTTCTTTTCTCATTTTTTAAATTGACAGAATTGTTATTCAATTTAAAAGAGAATTCCTCTTCTGATTTTCTAAGTTTAACAAGTTCCGGTAAAGGTTTCTGATATAAAATATTATTTTTCAGTTCAAGTACTCTAGGAATTGTCAGACAATGAGCCCAGTCATATTTATCAGTTACACTGTCAGTTCCTGGAAGTCCAAACCAGCCAATTAATATTCTTCTACCTTTATTATCTTCCATCGTTTGAGGTGCATAAAATTCAAATCCTCTGTCAAATTCTTTAAATTCCTGATGTTTAAACTCGCCTTTTTCAAAATCAATTTTTTCTCCAATTAAATATCCTGACTGAAAAATATTATTATATTTTTCTCCTTCAGCTTCCATTCCTTGTGGAGAAAACATTAAAACCGCTTTATTCTCAAATTCGAAATAATCAGGACATTCCCACATGAATCCACTATTTTTACTGAAATCAGTCTTTAAATTTCCAAGAAATTCCCATTCTTTCAAATCATTTGAACTGTAATAAACTATAGCTCCCTTATTGTCATCTGTTTCAGCTCCTACTAAGCAATAATATTTTCCATTTTTTATAAAAACTTTTGGATCCCTGAAGTTGTCTGTATATCCATCTGGAACTTTATTTATAAATGGTTTATCATTTTTTGTGATTTTTCCTTCCTTATCCATTGCTGCAATACATTGATAAGGATTTCTGATCCAGTTCTCGTCTCTTGTATTTCCTGTATAGAATAAAAACAGTTTGTCTTCTGATGGAAGAGCGGTTCCTGAAAAAACACCATGACTATCATAAACAGTATCCGGTTTCATTGCAATTCCTTCATCTGTAAAAGTTACTAAATCTTTTGAAGAGAGATGATACCAGTATTTAACACCATGTACCGGACCCAATGGAAACCATTGATAAAATAAATGATATTTTCCATTGAAATAACTGAATCCATTTGGATCATTTAATAATCCTGTATTAGGTTGAACATGAAATTTTTGTCTGTATGGTGAATTTTTTACTTTTTCCTTTAATTTATCATATTTTTCTTTTGGAAAATTTTCTAACCGCTGGTATCTTTTTTCTCTAGGCCACTCCATTGTTTTTTCCTCCTTTTCTATTAAAAATTTTTACGAATAAATAGGTTACAATAAATGTTACAACAAATGAAATTGTAATTGATACTAAAAATTGTATCATTGACTGAGGACGCATAACGATTACTCCGGGAATTCCGGCAGGACCTTGAGAAACTGAAAGCACTTTCATCCATACTGCATATCCTGAGCCTACCGCTGAACCGATTAATGCTGCTAAAATGGAAATTTAAGATTTAAATTTACCCCAAATACAGCAGGCTCTGTAATACCTAGAAGTGCAGATATTCCAGCAGCTGAAGCAACACTTTGGATTTTTTTATCTTTTTTCATAAAGAAGAAACAAGCTAAAGCAGCGGCACCTTGAGCAACATTGGAAGCTGATACAACTGCAAATGTAGGTGAACCTCCAAGTTTTGCAATATTAGCAAGTATCTGCATTTCAGCAGCAGCCATACTGTGATGCATTCCTGTTATTACAAGCAATGGATAGACTACTCCGTAAATTGCACCTCCAAGAGGACCTAAGTCGAAAAACAGCCATAATACTCCATTAGTCATTCCATCCCCAATTACTCTCATAATTGGTCCAATTACAGTAAAAGTGATAAATGAAGTTAAAAGAACTGACACTAAAGGAGTTATTATCATATCAAGTATCGCTGGAACATATTTTCTTGTAAAAGTTTCAATTTTTGCTAAAATAAACGAAGAGGCTATTATTGGTAAAACTGTTCCTTGATATCCAACTTGTGCAATATTTAATCCAAAAATATTCCAATAAGGAATTGTATGTTTTGCAAGAGCTTCACCATAGCCATAACCATTTAACAAATCAGGGTGAATCATTATAGCTCCTATTACAGCACCTAATACAGGCGTACCGCCGAAGTTTTTAGCAGCATGAAATCCAATTAGTACAGGTAAGAAAACGAAAGCTGCATTTGAAAACAGATTAATCATATTTGCTAAATCTGTAAATTGAGGAAATACTTCAATCAATGTTTTTCCGGCAACGAAAAGTCCTTTTGATGTCAATACGTTATTGATTCCCATTAATAACCCTGAAGCGACTAGAGCTGGTAAAATTGGAACAAATACATCAGCAAGAGATTTTAACATACGTTGAAACACATTAGCTTTTTTAGCTGCAATTTCTTTAAGCTCTTCTTTTCCAACTTCAGATAATTCAGCAACTTGACTAAAAACTTTAAATACTTCGTTTACAATTCCAGTTCCAAGTATTATCTGAAATTGTCCCGCATTATTAAAAGAACCTTTTACCAGTTCAATATTATCAAGTTTATCCTTATTTATTTTTGAATCATCTTTTAATACAAGTCTAAGTCTTGTCGCACAATGTGCACCGCTTACAACATTTTCTTTTCCACCGACAGCTTCTAAAATTTCTTTTGCTGCTTTTTCATAATTTTTATTTGCCATAAAAAATCCTCCTAAAAATTTATTTTAACATTCATTTCAAAGAAATGAAACGTTTCATTTTTTATAGTATAACATATTTTTTAAAAAAGTCAATACATTTTTACAAAAATAAATAAATTAAAAAAAAATAATAAAAATTAGATTGATATGTGGTATAATATGTATAATGTGAGAAAAGTTTTTAGGAGAGAAAATTGTTGAAAATAGGAATTGTAGCTGAATATAATCCATTTCACAATGGGCATTTGTATCAAATTAGGAAAATTAAAGAGATATTTGGTGAGGATGTTTTGATTGTGGTAGTGATAAGCGGGGATTTTGTTCAGCGGGGGGAAATTTCGTTTTTGGATAAGTGGGAGAAAACACAGGTTAATTTAGAATGTGGAGTGGATTTGGTTGTAGAATTGCCACTTTATTATTCAATTCAGAATGCTGAGATTTTTTCAAGGATGGCAACACGAATTTTGGATTATCTGGGGATGGATATTCAGGTTTTTGGAGCGGAAGAGGAAAATATTGAGATTTTACAAAAGGTGCTTGATTTGCAGAAAAAGCAGGATTATAAGGACAAACTTATGGAATATATGAAAAAAGGCAACAGTTACAGTACTTCTCAAAGACTGGCGTTAAAGGAATGTGATTTGGATGGTATTGTGAAGTCGAATAATATTCTAGCTCTGGAATATATGCGTGAAATGGAAAATAGCAATCTTAAAATAAAACCGTATATTATAAAAAGAGAAATTTCAGAATATAATGAAGAAAAAGTTTCTGAGGAGAGGGAAAAATTTGCTAGTGCTTCGTTTTTGAGAAATGAATTGGAGAGGATTTTAGATGAATTTTCTGAGGAGAAATTTGGTTTTGATAAAGGGAAAAGTTTTGAAAAAATTCAGAAATTTGTGCCAGAAAAGTCATTTGAAATTATTTTTAAAAATTTGGAATGGAAAGTAAATAATGGAATTAGTGGAGATAAAATAAAGGAAGGAATATTTAAAATTGTGAAGTATAAGGTTTTGACAGAAAAAAAAGAAAAAATAATGGAAATATATGATATAACTGAAGAAATTTATGCTAGAATATGTGGAGCAATGATTATTTCACAAAATTATTTGGAATTTTTGAAAAATACTAAATCAAGAAATTTATCAAATAGACGGGTTGAGCGGATTATTTTGAATATTTTATTAAATATAAAGGCTAAAATGATGGATTTTGAAATAAATTATGTTAGAGTTTTGGGGTTTAATAAAAAGGGGCAGGAATATTTGAAAAAAATTCGTGAAAATAATAAAATTGAAAATTTTAATGTGGAAAATGATTTTCAGAAAAAAAATATCTTTGTAAATTGGAAGGATATTGAAAAATTTAGAAATTTTGATAAAAATAATGAAAATTTAGAAGATTTGGAAATTCAAGAAAATTTTTTGGAAAAAATACAAGTTGAGAAAAATGGATTTTTGGTAAAAGAATTATTTTTTTGGGAAAAAGAAAAATTGAATCCGATAGTTTGTTTGAACTGAAATATAAATAAAAAATAAATAGAACAGGAGAAAATTATGGGAATAGAGTTATTAATAGCGATTAATGTGTTGTTTATGATATTTTTCTTTGTGATAGCGTATATGTCGATACGGTATTTTATTAATCAGATTGAAAAGTATCCGAGAGTTACGTTTGAGGAAGTGTATAATAGTAAAAAATTAAGACAGAAATACAATATTGAGGATAATAAGGCAAATCCCTATGATTATGGGTACAATTTTAAGGAAATTGAGTACAAATCTGGGAAAATTCAGCTTTATGGATGGCTTATTGAGAATAAGGAAGCTACGAAGACTATGATTATTTCGCATGGACGTGGTGTGAATAGACTGGCTTCGTTGCAATATTTGGAAATATTTAAGGATATTGGGCTTGATAAGGAGTATAGTTTTTTCATTCCAGATTTGAGAAATTCTGGAAAGTCTGATGTGGCTAGGACTAAGATGGGATATTGCTTTGGGCAAGATATTTTTCATACGATGGAAATGTTAAATGAAAAATTTGGGAAGAATAATTTTACGTTGTATGGATTTTCGCAAGGGGGAATGGGTTCTGCCATTGCGTCTAAAATATATGTGAAAACATTAAGAAAAAAAGGAATAATTATTGATAAGCTGATTTTAGACAGTTCAATTTCAAATGTACGAAAACGGATTAAGGAAGATGCCAAAAAACGCCGAGTTCCTAAATTTATTGTGAGTGTTATTGTAAGAATTTTTAATTTAAGAGTAGGAAGCCATCTCGATAAATTGAAATTATCATATTTGCTAAAAAGAATACCAACTTTGATAATTCAGTCTAAAAATGATAAGGCAACAACTTATGGAATGCTTATGGAAGAGTATAATGAGCTTGCGCAAAATGAGAATATTAAACTAAAGGTTTTTGAAAAAGGCTCACACACAAGAATTTATGCGGATCCTGAGTGTAAAGATGAGTATACTGAGGCAGTAAAAGAGTTTTTAATAAATTAAAGTAATAAAAACTAAATAAATATTCAGTTTGGATAGATAAGTTATAACTTTTGAGATTTACTTTAAGCAATATAAAAAACAGAAAGGTAGAAAATTTAATGAATTCAAGACTAACGAAAAAAAGTTATATAATTTACGGGCTTGGGGTTTCATATTTTATGATTGATCAGATTTATAATCAATGGCTCTCATATTATTATTTGCCACCTGAAACGGAAAAAAATCTAATTCCGTTGTTAAAGCCGCAGTATTTAGTTTTAGCATTTATCTTTGCGAGGATTATTGACGCAATATCAGATCCTGTGGTAGGATTCTTGTCAGATAATTCAAAATCACGTTTTGGGAAAAGATCGATATTTATGTTAATTGGAGGATTACCGCTTGGGCTTCTTACGATTATGTATTTTTATCCGATTAAAAGTTCGCAGATGGCGACACTTATTTATTTGTCAATCGTTGGAGGATTGTACTTTACAGCGTACACTCTGGTTGCGGCACCGTATAACGCTTTAATTCCAGATTTGGCTTCAAATAAGGAGGAAAGGCTTAACCTTTCCACAATGCAGTCGACTTTTAGGCTGATATTTACTGGGGTTGCGATGGTATTGCCGGGTATTTTGATTTCAAAATTGGGAAGGGTAAATGGAGTACTGAATACCGAAATTGGAATTCGTAAAACAGTAATTTTGATTACAATATTATCAGTTTTGGGAATTTATGCGTGTATATTTTTTCTAAAAGAAAAGCAGCTTATACAGAATCGTCCTAAGACGGAATCATTAGGGTTTATGAAATCAATTTCACATTTGAAGGATAAGGAAATTGTTTTATACTTTTTGGGATATTTCTTTTTCTTTTGTGGGTTTAATATACTTCGTGGAGATTTGACATACTATTTGAGTGCTGTAATGCAAAAGGACATTAAATATCTAACTGTAATATCAGTTGTCCTGTTTGGAATGGCGGGGCTGTTTTTTCCGATTACAAATAAGTTTGGGAAAAAGTATTCGTATAAGAAAATATTGATTGTGGATATGCTGCTTTTAATAATTGGTACTTTTGGACTGCTGCTTATTAATAAAAATAATTCGATTTTTGCATATTTGCTTTTTGTAATTTGTGGAACAGGACTAAGTGGTGCGGCATTTATTTTCCCGCAGGCAATGCTTAGTGAAATTTCCGCAAAATTGTCAGAAACGAAAAAAGTAAGTCTGGAAGGCTTTATGTTTGGAATACAGGGAATGTTTTTAAAATTGGCATTTTTAGTTCAACAAGTTGTTCAGTCAACTTTACTTGTTGTTGGGAATCAGAATGTTCAGAATGGTGTAAAAGGTGCAACTGAGCTTGGGGTAAAAGTAACGCTTGTTGTGGCATTGGTGCTATTTGGGATTTCATTGTTTTTCTATAATTTGAAAAAGGAAGACTAGAATGAAAAGTATTCAAAATTAAAATATGAGAAATAATTTTCTTGAAATCAAATAAAATTGAGTTACTTTCGTTTGAATAACAAAATAAGAAAATTAATATAAATATAATAACGGAGGTTTTTATGGAAATAAAAGATTTGCAAAAAAAGGCAAAAACATTGAGAAAAGATGTTATTGAAATGATTTACAGAGCAAAGTCAGGTCATCCAGGAGGTTCACTTTCGATTGCTGATATTTTAGCCGTGCTTTACTGGAAAGAAATGAATGTTGATCCAGAAAATCCAAAAATGGAAAACAGAGATAGATTAGTGCTTAGTAAAGGGCATGCGGCTCCTGCACTTTATGCGGCATTAATTGAAAAAGGATTTTTAGGCAATGAAGGAAAAAATCTTATTCCAACATTGAGAAAATGGCACTCTCCGCTTCAAGGACATCCTGATATGAAAAAACTGGCTGGAGTTGAAATGTCAACAGGATCACTAGGACAAGGGCTTTCGGCAGCAAATGGAATGGCTTTAAGCGCAAAAATTTATAAAAATGATTATCGAGTTTATGTAATTTTAGGAGATGGAGAATTGCAGGAAGGGCAAGTTTGGGAAGCAGTTATGACGGCAGCACATTACAAACTTGACAATCTTGTAGCAATAGTTGATTATAACAACTTACAGATTGACGGGAAAGTTTCGGATGTAATGGATGTCGCTCCGATTGGAGAAAAATTTAAGGCATTTAACTGGAATGTAATTGAAATTGACGGTCATAACTATGAAGAGATTATAAATGCTCTTGATACAGCAAAAACTGTAAAAGGAAAACCAACAGTTATTGTTGCAAATACTGCAAAAGGTAAAGGTGTTTCATTTATGGAGAATAATCCTGGATTTCATGGAATGGCTCCGAATGAGGAAGAATATAAGAAGGCAATGGAAGAATTGAAGGAAGATTAGAATTTAGATAAGTTAAACAAAATAAAAAAGAACAGTTGTAAAAGTAAAAAGTATAGAAACAGTATTTATGTAGTAAGGGGTTTGATTCCTCGTCAGAAAGTAAAAAAACAAGAAAAATCAAAATTGAAAAATGCTGTATTATTTATAAACTTTTATAAATGACTGAATATCAATATAAAAATAGGAGAATATGAGAATGGAAAAAAAATCAACTAGAGTGGCTTACGGAGAAGCGTTAGTTAAATTGGGAAAAATGAATGAGGACATAGTAGTATTAGAAGCAGATTTGTCAAAATCAACAATGACTGCGTATTTTCAAAAGGAATTTCCAGAAAGACATATAAACATCGGGATTGCAGAAGCTGATATGATTGCAACAGCGGCAGGGATTGCAACAACTGGGAAAATACCGTTTACTTCTACATTTGCACATTTTGCAGCAGGACGTGCCTTTGATCAAATTAGAAATTCGGTGGCATATCCACAGTTAAATGTTAAAATTTGTCCAACTCATGCGGGAATTTCGCTGGGAGAAGATGGAGGTTCACACCAGTCCGTGGAAGATATGGCTTTAATGCGTGCAATTCCGGGAATGGTAGTTTTATCGCCAGCAGATGCAGTTGAGACAGAAAAAATGATTTTTGCAGTGGCAGATTACAAAGGGCCTGTTTATGTAAGATTAGGAAGATTGAATATTCCAGTATTATTTGATGAAAATTATAAGTTTGAAATAGGAAAAGCAGCGACTTTGAGAGAAGGAAATGATGTGGCAATTTTAGCAACAGGACTTATGGTTTCAGAAGCCCTTGAGGCTGCAAAATTATTGGAAGAAAAAGGAGTAAAAGCAAGAGTGGTAAATGTTTCTACGATAAAACCGTTAGATACGGAAACAGTTCTAAAAGCTGCGAAAGAATGTAAATTTATTGTAACAAGTGAAGAACATTCAGTAATTGGAGGACTTGGAAGTGCAGTTTCAGAGTACTTGTCAGAAGTTCATCCAACAAAAGTGATAAAACATGGAATACAGGATGTCTTTGGACAAAGTGCGGATGGAGAAACTATGCTTACAAATTACGGGCTTAGAGCGAAAGATATTGCAGAAATTGTTCTTGAAGAAGAAAATAAAAAAATGTAGGAAAGGAAAAATAAAATATTCTGTAATAGTAAAAAAGATTAGTAACTGTTATTAAAAATATGATAGTTTACTAATCTTTTTTTGTTTAACAAAGAATATCTTCTACTTTTTTACTTAATTCTTCTACATATTTATTTACAATTTCTTGACTTTCTGCCTCAACCATTACTCTTATAAGTGATTCTGTTCCCGAGGCTCTTACTAGAATTCTACCTTTTCCAGCAATTTCCTTTTCTTTTACCTTAATAAAGTCAATCAAGTCTTTATTTGTTTCCCAAGTCGCTTTTTTCTCTTTTGCAACAAATATATTTTTAGAATCTTGAGGCCAAAGCTCAATTCCTTTTACAAGTTCATGCAAAGTTTTTCCACTTTCTAAAATGGCTGCAACTAGTTGAATTGATGATAAAACTCCATCTCCAGTTGTATTGTAGTCAAGCATTAAAATATGTCCAGATTGTTCTCCACCGATATTTAATCCATATTCCTTCATTTTTTCAAGAACATATCTGTCACCGACATTTGCACGAATTAATCCGATACCTCTTTCATCCAAATATTTTTCAAATCCCATATTGCTAAGAACAGTTGTAACAACTTTGTTATCGTTTAAAAGCCCTCTTTTTTGCATATATTCTGCAATTATTGCAATAATTAAATCGCCATTTATAATTGCACCTGTGTTGTCAACGGCAATTAGTCTGTCTGCATCACCATCATATGCAAGTCCCAAATCAGCTTTGTAAACCTTAACGACTTCCTGAAGCAGTTCTGGATGTGTAGAACCACAATTTACATTGATATTTTTTCCATTTGGAATATTATTGATTACAATAACGTCAGCTCCTAAACTTTGAAAAACTTTTGAGGCTACTCTGTAAGCTGCTCCGTTTGCAGTATCAATTACAATTCTTAATTTTGAAAAATTAGTTTTCACAGTAGAAGTCAGATAATCTAAATAGATTCTCATATCATCTTCTACATATTTGAATCTTCCCAAATCATCTCCTGGAACTTGATGTTTTAGTAATTCATCTTTTTTTTCCATTAATTCTTCAAGTTTTTCTTCAACTGCATCGGGCAGTTTGTATCCATTTTGACTGAATATTTTTATTCCATTGTCTTTTACGGGATTGTGTGAAGCTGAAATCATAATTCCTGCATCAGCTTTTAATTTTCTAGTTAAATAGCAGACTCCTGGAGTAGGTAACACCCCCACAAAGTCAATATTTACACCCATAGAATTTAATCCAGCAGTAAGAGATGAACGAATCATATAACCTGAGATTCTAGTATCGGTTCCTAAAATTACTTTAGGCTTGCCAGCTTTTTTTCTACGTTTTTTTAAATAATATCCTAATGCAAGTCCGAGGTTTGTAACTAGGTCAATTGTTAAGTCCTTGTTTGCTTCTCCTCTCATTCCATCTGTTCCGAAATATTTTCTAGCCATTATTTTTCCTTTCTAATATTCTCGCTTTTCTGATTATTTTCTTTTTTTAAAAAGCCTAAAACGGGCTTCTTTTTTTCTATTTTATTCTTTTTTGTATGTTTGGAATTCCCCTTTTGTTCCTGGTTATTAATAGCAGGATATACACTTATTGGTAATACAATTGAAATTTCTGTACCTTTATTCATTTTAGAATTAACTTCAATTTTTCCATTATGAAGTTCTACAATTCGTTTTACTATCGCAAGTCCAAGTCCAGTCCCACCGGTCGCTTTTGTTCTTGATAAATCAACTCTGTAAAATCTTTCAAAAATTCTTTTGACATCTTCTTCAGAAATTCCAACTCCTTCATCTTGAATGGAAATTCTTCCAAATCCATCTTTTATAAAAGATTTTATATAAATATTTGTATTTGGCTCTGAATATTTTGTAGCATTTTCTATTAAAGCTCTAATTGCCTGCTGTAATAATGTCTCATCACCTTTGATTTTGTAGTCTTCACCCATTTCCAAGTGAAAAGTGTGCGTTTTTGTGGAAACCGTGGTATCGGAATGAATTTGACGAATCATTTCATTTATGTCAATATCTATAAATTTTGTGTTGATTTTTGTAATGTCGCCTTTTGCTAGAAATAAGAGTTTTTGGATTAGATTACGCATATTGTCAGTTTCACTTATAATTGAATCAATTGATTCCACAAAAATATCAATGTCAGTTGTTCCACGTTTTCTTATAATTTCAGCATAACCTTTTATTATGGCAAGTGGAGTTCTTAGTTCATGCGAAGCATCTGATACAAATTTTTTCTGATTTTCAAATGAAGTTTCAAGCCTATCCAGCATTTCATTTATAATAAGAATTAAATTTTGTAATTCATCTTCTCCTTTAGGAATTTCTATTCTTTTACTCAAATCATCAGTTGAAATACTTTTCGCAGTTTTTATTACATTATTGATTGGTCTTAAAATTCTTCTGCTAAGCAGTTTTGAAACGATAACTGTTATGACAACACCAATTATTGTAAATAAAATAACAAGATATTCTAATCTTTTATAAATTTTATTTTCTTGTGTCATATTTTTTAGAATATAGATATTAAATTTATAATTTTTAATCTGACGACTTACTTTAAAGACAAAATATTTATTTTTTTCAATATTTATCGTTTTTCCATTTGAAATATTATCTTTCAAATTAAAATTTTTAAGTAATTCTACCATTTTTTCATTAGTTATTGCCGCTTCTTCTGTGTCAGTATCTCCAACTGTATTGATAGGAATTATTGAGTCATTTTTTTGTCTAATTTCCAAAACATATAAATAATTATCTTCACCAGGATTAAACGGTTTTACATGAATAATTTTTTTTCCTTCCACAATTTCAGGATTGAAATCAAGTGTCAAGACATTTGTTTTGTTTGAAAAAATTTCAACTTTATCCAAAAAACTATTCATTTCTTCTATTTTATTACTAGCAGAAACTTCTAACATTTTATTTGACTGTCGTTTTAGCGAATAAACTAAAATAATATTAGAGACTAATATTAATACCAAAAATAGAAGAGCGTAATTTGCTGAAATACGATCTTCTAATTTTAAATTTTTCATTCTTTACTCCTTATTTAAAGATAAATCCAATTCCTCTTACAGTTTGAATAAATTTTCTTTCATAAGGTCTGTCAATTTTATCTCTCAAATATTTAATATACAAATCAAGAATATTGTCATTTCCAATATAGTCAAATCCCCATACTTCTTCCAAAATTTTATCTCTTGATAAAACAATTCCTTTGTTTAAAACTAAGAAGTCAAGAAGTTCAAATTCTCTTTTTGATAATTGAATCAATTTTTTTCCATAATCCCTAAATACTTCATAAGTTGAGTAATTAATTGTCAAATCTTCAAATTCAAAAATTCCTTTGTGAACAACAGATTTTTTAGTTCTTCTTAAAAGAGCTTTTATTCTCGCAAGTAATTCTTCATTTGAGAACGGTTTTGTCATATAATCGTCTGCTCCATAGTCAAATCCAACGACCTTGTCACTAATTTCATCTTTTGCAGTAAGCATAATAATAGGTACTTGTGAAGTTTCCCTTATTCTTTTACAAACTTCCATTCCACTCATTTTAGGAAGCATTACATCTAAAAGAATAATATCATATGAGCCATATTTAGCCATATTCAATCCTTCTTTACCATCATAGGCAAAGAACACATCGAATCCTTCAAATTTTAATTCAATTTCCAATAATCTCGAAATTTTAGGATCATCTTCAATTACTAATATTTTTTCTCTCATAATTATCTCCTATTCCATTAATTTTTTATTTTCTCAAAATTTTTAATTTATAACAAAATAAAAGTTACTTTATATAGATAATTATAACTTATTTTTCAAAATTTGTATAGTATTTTATCTTTTTTTTATTATAATTTTTAATAAACAAAAGATTTATTTGATATTAAAAATAGTAGATTTTTAAATATTATACTTTTTTTTAGTTAAAATTATAATTAAGTTTAAATTTATATTTATTAAAATTCTGTAGTATCCATATCACTGTCAGATTGTCCTTCAGGCAGTTTTATTCTAATTAAATCCATTGGTTCCATTTCTACATTAGTTTCGATAATAGCGATTGTATTTGGATTTACGTATTCCTGAAATTCATCATTTTTTGTATTTAAAAAGTTTTCTACTTTGAATTTAACGGCATCTCCAATTGGACGTACCAGTTCCAAAGTTTCTGTTGCGTAAACTTTATTTCTTATTTGAATTTTGTATTTATTCGTGTCAACTTTTTCAAGTATATTTGCAACAAGTCTGTAAGTTTGGCTGTAAGAAAGACCTGTTTCATAATTCTGATCCTTTTCAGAAGTCGGACCTAAATAAAATCCGTTTGAATATTGTCTATGGCTAATAGTTTTAAGCTCTTTTAGCCAGTCTGGATTATATTCGTAATTTCCAGAATAATAGTTATCCAATGCTTTTTTATACTGTTTTACAACAGTTGAATTGTAGTAAATACTTTTCATTCTTCCTTCGATTTTTAACGAATCCACACCAGTTTCAAGCACTTTGTCAATAAATTCAATGGAACATAAGTCTTTAGCATTAAACATATATGTTCCTTCCTCATTTTCCACAATATCGTGAGCCCCAGTTTCCTCATGCCCTTCTGCAATCACTTTATAATTCCAACGGCAATCCTGAGCGCAGATTCCACGATTTGCATCACGGTTTGTAAAGTAATTACTTAATAAACATCTTCCTGAATAAGCCATACACATTGCTCCATGAATAAATACTTCGATTTCCACATCTGGTACTTTTTCACGAATAGTTTTTATTTCTTTAAGTGACATTTCTCTAGCCAGAATAACCCTTTTTGCACCCATATCTTTCCAAGTTTTCACACTCATCCAGTTCGTATTATTTGCTTGAGTGCTTACGTGAATTTTAAGATTTGGAGCATTTTGTCTAACCATTTGGAAAACTCCTAAATCAGCCACAATTACAGCGTCTATACCAAATTCATCCAGTTTTTTTATAAATCTTGGCATATATTCGATTTCTGTATTATGTGCAAAAATATTTAGTGTTACATATATTTTTTTACCTAAACTGTGAACATAATCCACAGCTTCCTTTAATTCCTTATTTTTAAAGTTTGAAGACATTCCTCGCAAGTTAAAGGCACTTCCTCCAACAAAACAGGCATCAGCTCCAAAATGAAAAGCAGTCTTTAATTTTTCCATATTTCCAGCTGGTGCCAATAATTCTACTCTTTTTTTTGTTTCCATTTCTTAATTTTCTCTCCTTAAATTTCTTTTTTATTATTCAGCAGGTGGTGCAAATTCATCATCCACAACATTTACAAATTGCTGATAACTTGGCCTAAATCCCAATTCTATCGTTCCAGTCGGTCCACTTCTATGTTTTCCTATAATTAATTCAACTTTTTCTGTTTCATTTTTATCTTTTCTTTGTATTTTTTCAGGATTTTGCATATATTTATTTGGAATATTTACATTATCCACTTCTGTAGCTGTGTCCTTATTATAATATTTTTCACGATATAAAAACATTACCATATCCGCATCCTGTTCAATAGCTCCTGATTCCCGCAAATCTGATAAAATTGGTCTTTTATCTATTCTTTGTTCTACTCCACGGGATAACTGTGAAAGTGTTACGATTGGGATATTAAGCTCTTTTGCCAATATTTTTAAGGAACGTGAAATTTCGGATATTTCCTGTTCACGGCTTTTTCTTGAATTTTCTGAAGGACTTATTAATTGAAGATAGTCAATTAGCATAAAATCCAGCTTCCCATCGGCTTTTAGTCTTCTTGACGTAGCTTTTATGTCCAGCATAGTTACGTTTGAAGAATCTGAAATATAAATTGGCAGTTCAGAAAGACGGCTAAGTCCATTTCCCATACTTACTAGTTCTTCGGATGTCAGTGTACTGTCTTTTAAGGATTTTAGCCGTATTTTAGATTCACTTGCTATAAGCCTGTCGAAAAGCTGTTCATTTCCCATTTCCAGACTGTAAACAAGTACGCTTTTTCCCTGTTTTGCCACGTTTGTTGCTAGATTTAAGGCAAAAGCAGTTTTTCCCATAGCTGGACGTGCTGCAAGGATTAGTAAGTCAGAACCGTGAAAACCGCTTGTTATATTATCAAATCTGCTGAATCCGGAAGGAATTCCAGTTATTTTACCTTTAGTTTCTGAATAGCTGTCTAGTTGGGAAATTTTAAGCTGAACTAAATCAGATAAACGCACAATATCTTTTTTTTGCTTGGATTCTGCTATTTTAAAAATCATACTTTCAGATTTGTCAAGCATGGCATCGACATTTTCATAACCACGCATAGCCATTTTTACAATTT
>CAUUWI010000028.1:0-16065 GCA_963548925.1 uncultured Leptotrichia sp.
CGGATAATGATTATACAAGAACTTTACGTGCGAAAAAATGTAAAATAGAAAAAGTGAAAGAAGATATTAATTTGAGCATTGATGGTGAAGAAGGGGAAAATATGGAGGTGGAAATTGAGTTTATTGAGAAAAAATTAAAAGTTTTTCATTAAGGAAATATATTTGAATTTTCTTAATATTAGACTTGTTCAGTAACTAAGAACCGACTTTTGTCAAAATAAAAAGTATTGGGTTATTGAACATATCTATTGTTAATAATTTAAAATTAAATTTTAAAATAAAAAAATATATTAGAGTTTTGATGAACTTTTTATAAAAACGTTTTGAAATTTTTTAAAAAATATGGTATAAATATAGTATATAAAAAAATTTTAGAAATAGAAAGTATGGAGGAAAAATTATGAATGGTTATTTGAGTCTTGTTTTACACGCACATCTGCCGTATGTAAGACATCCGGAATATAAAGAATTTTTGGAAGAAGATTGGCTGTATGAGGCAATTACAGAAACTTATATTCCTCTACTAGAAATGTTTGAAAACTTAACAAGAGATAATGTACCTTGGAATATGACAATCACAATGTCTGGAACACTTGTAAATATGATGAATGATGGATTGCTACGGGAAAGATATATTCATCACATAAATAAATTAATTGAATTTTGTGAAAATGAAGTGGAAAGACTTAGCCCATATCCTGATATGCTAAATGTTGCAAAACATAACTTATGGTTTAATACAAGAGCTAAACGAGTATTTGAAGAAAAATATGGAAGAGATTTAGTAGGAGCATTCAGAAAATTTCAGGATCAGGGAAATCTGGAAATTATTCCAGTTACAGCAACACACGGATTTTTGCCAGTAATGAAAGATTATCCAGAAGCAGTAAATGCTCAAGTATTTATGGCAAAAAAAGATTACATCAAAAATTTTGGAAGAGAACCAAAAGGAATCTGGCTAGCTGAATGCGCTTATTATCCAGGACAAGATAAATTCCTAGAAAAACACGGAATAAGATACTTCCTAGTTGACGCACACGGAATTATGCACAGTGACCCAAGACCAGTTTATGGTATTTATTCTCCAGTTTATACAAAAAATTATGTGGCAGCATTTGCTAGAGATTTGGAATCATCTGAGCAAGTTTGGAGTTCTGAGTCAGGATATCCTGGAGATGGACTTTATAGAGAATTCCATAAAGATGCTGGATATGAGCTGGATTATGAACTTGTAAAACCTTATCTTCACAGTGATGGGGTAAGAAGAAACATAGGAGTAAAATATCACGCAATTACAGATAAAAAAGGAAGCTACAAAGCGGTTTACAATCCTGAAGCAGCAGCAGGAAGAGCAAAAGAACATGCTTATAACTTCGTATTTAACCGTTCAAAACAAATAGAATTTTTGGCTTCAAAAATGAAATATAGAAAACCAATTGTAGTATCACCTTATGATGCGGAATTATACGGACACTGGTGGTATGAAGGTCCAATATTCCTAGAGTGGGTATTCAGAGCAGCGGCAGAATCTAATTTTTCTACAATAACACCATACAAATATTTAGAACAATACCCTACAAACCAAATAGTTGATGTAAGCATGTCAAGCTGGGGAGCAAATGGTTATTATGACGTTTGGATTGACGGTTCAAATGACTATGCCTACAGACATTTACATAAAGCAGCACAAAAAATGATAGAGTTGGCAAATGGAAGAGAACCATATAACGAATTAGAATACAGAGCATTAAATCAAGCTGCAAGAGAGCTATTAATGGCACAAACATCTTGCTGGGAATTTATAATGTTTACTGGAACAATGGTTGGATATGCTCATAAGAAAATAAGCGACCACGTTCACAGATTATTCAAGATTTATGAAGATTTCAAAAATGGAAGAATAGACGAAGGATGGCTTAATGAAATAGAAAGCAGAGATAATATTTTCCCTGAAATTGAATATAGAATGTACAGAACTGACTGGCTATAATTTTAAAAAATAAAAAATAATAAATTAAGGAGTGTTTTTAATAAAAGCATTCCTTTTTAATATTAGTTAAATTGGAAGAAATTTTAAAAATAAAGTATTGAGTAATTAGAAAGAGAGAAAAAATGGAAAAAATAATAGGAATAAATCCAGTGATTGAAGTATTGAAATCGGATAAGAATATTGAGAAGTTGGAGGTTTATAAGAAGATAAAGAAGGAAACAATTAAGGAAATATTAAATTTGGCAAGCAGAAGGAATATAAAGATTTTTTATACTGATAGACGGACTGAAAATTCACAGGGGGTTGTGGCTCTTGTTTCAGAATTTGATTATTATGTGGATTTTACCGCATTTCTAGAAAAACTTTTGAAAAAGGAAAAATCTATAGTTGTTGTGCTGGATCAGGTTCAGGATCCGAGAAACTTTGGAGCAATTATAAGAAGTGCGGAGTGCTTTGGAGTGGATGGGATTATTATTCAAGATAGAAACAGTGTAAAAGTTACGGAAACGGTTGTAAAATCGTCAACAGGAGCAATTGAACATGTAGATATTGTAAAAGTTACGAATATCTCTGATACGATTGATAAATTAAAAAAATATGGATATACAGTTTACGGTGCAGAAGCTGATGGGCAAAATTATTATTATGAAGAAAATTATCCAGAAAAGACTTGTCTTGTACTTGGAAGTGAAGGAAACGGAATGCGAAAAAAAGTGAAGGAGCATTGTGATAAAATTGTAAAAATACACTTGAAGGGGGAAATAAACTCGCTGAATGTGTCTGTGGCTGGGGGAATAATATTGTCGGAGATGTCGAAATAATAAATTTAAAATTTTCTCATTTGTAAAAAATATTTAGGAGATTGTAAAAGTAAAAGCAAAAAGAATAAAATAACAGCAGTATTTGTAATCACAAGAGGTCAAGACCCCTTGTTAAGTAGTGGAACAAAACAAAAAACTCAAGCATAAAAGAGACAGTATTTATCGGATTTTTAGATTTTTGAAAATAGCTAAAGAAATATTTTATGGGAGGGAAATTAAATGGGAAAACAAAAGTATATTTTAAATAATACTTATGGAATTAATGGAATAGAAAAAATATCTTTAAAGGAAATAATGAAAATTTTTTCTGTACCTGAAGAAATAGAAATGAAATTGAGTGATGATAAAATAGAAATATCAATAGATTTGATATATAAAGGATTGAAAATATACTATTCATTATATTTTTTTGTTGAAAATCTTAAAAAACCAGAGTATCAATCTTTGACTTTTTGTATGGAAAAATTGTACTTGAATAATCGGGAAAATATAAAAGTAGGAGATGAAATAAAGACAGTTCTTCCTAAAATAAGGAAATATCTTAAAAGAAACAATAAAAATTTGAATTTTGAATATGAAGAAGATAAATTTTTTGGGCAGTATTTATTTGATGATGGAAATATTCATATATTTTTTGAAAAATTTGGGAACAAAAAAGTAATGGACGATATGATGATAAGTTTACCTTACGAGGATATATTGCCAGAAGATAAAGAAGTTTTGGCAGAAATTAGTAAAATAATGGAGATAAAAAATAAAATAGATGAATTGTTTTGGGATGAATAAAAAAGAACTGATTAATTGTAAAATTGAAAAATGTAATGTAAATGTTTGAAGATGTGCTTGAATGTTTTCAAAATAAAAAAAATAGAATCTTGATATTTCCTCTAAATTTTTAATATATCAATACTTGAAAATCAAGAAAAAATATGGTATTATTATATGAAATATTGAAAATAATCATAGTTATAGATAGAAAGGAGCAAAAGCATCATGAAAAAAGATTTACATCCATCGTACGGATTCGTAGTATTTGAAGATACAAGTAACGGAGAAAAATTCTTAGGAAAATCAACTAAAACTTCTAAAGAAACAACAACTTTCGAAGGTCAGGAATATCCAGTAATAAAAGTTGCAACAAGTTCAACTTCTCACCCATTCTATACTGGAAAATCTAAATTTGTTGATGAAACTGGAAGAGTTGATAAATTTAAGAAAAAATACAACTTATAATTTTAAAGATAAAATATTAAAGAGGCTATCTCAAAAATTGAAGATTGACCTCTTATTTTTTTACCTTTTAATTTTTTCAGTATCTAGTAAAGTCGAAAATATCCAAAACCTGTCAATATTAATTTTTTTTAATATTTTTTAAATTTTTATTTTTATTTAAATTTTTTTCATTTCCCAGTAACGTACTCTTTGGACTAAATCCTTTTTCATATCCCTTTGTCTCGAACCATTCTGTCTTACTGGCTTCTGTCTGAACTTTTTTATCTTTTTCAGTCAAATCCTTACCATTTTTAATTTTAAAATACATCTCAGGATTAACTCTATTTATAAGCCCTTTCCCACGCATTTCAAAAGCTATTTCAAAATGAAGATGCGGAGCATGAGTTCCACTTGCATTTCCAGTTGTACCCGTTTTGGCAACCACTTGCCCAGCTTTTACTGTATCTCCGATTTTTACATTTACTTCACTTAAATGGCAATATCTAATATATTTTATCTGCATTGTATTTGGATCATAGTTTTCGCTGTATGCCCATTCTCTTGCACTTTCCTTAGGTTTAAAATTTTTTCTTTTTATTTTTTCAAGTTCCTTTGGATCAACTTCCATATAAAAATTCAATCCATATCCAGTTTTATCTACATACATATCCACAATCTTCCCATCCAGTACAGCATAAACATCCGTGCCTGGCAATGCGAAAATATCAATTCCCTGATGTCCTCTTGCCCCATTACTTCGAGTTAGCCCAAATTTAGCCCAGTCAGGATAGACTTCTCCACGAAAACTATAATAAGTAACCTGTGGATCCTTTACAGGATTAACTCTAAAAATTTTATCATCTTCATCTTCTTTTCCAACAGTTTGAGAAGATTTTGTATTTTTATTACTAGATACTATTCCAAAAATTATAAGTCCTAAGACTAATAAAGACGTTATCCCTATAATTATTTTATTTTTTTTATTCGATTTTAAATTTTTATCTTCTTCTTTTTTTTCTATTTTATTTTCTGAGATTTTACTATCACTAGATTTCTTATTTTCATTATTCATATTTTATAACTCTCCTTCATTTATTTTTTCTTTTTCTTCATCCAAAATATATTCCTCAATGTAAAAATTAGAAATATGTGAAGAAAATCCTTTGATTTTTTTATATTTTTCTAGTACCTTCAATCCTTCTTCCTTTGTATAACAGACACCTAAAAATCTTGCTTCATCATTCCATTTATACTTATCATAGACATCTCCGTAATCATATTCATGCTATAAAATCCATATTTCCATAGTTTCTCCTAATTATTTAAGGCTTTTAGATTTAAATCCTTTTGTGCAGTAATCTTTCCCAATTATCATGGTTCTAATTTTAAATCCTTCAGGAAAATCCCTAAAACCTTTCATTTCTTTCCATTTATCAACAATTTCCAATGCCTTTTCCTTTGTTGAAAAAAATCCTATTAATTTATCATCATCCTTTTCATCTCTATGATACAGCATGTATACTTTTTTTATCTTTTGTTTTTCAGATTTCATAATTTATTCTCCCTTTTACAAAATCAATAAACTTATAAAAATCAACACATTCATAATTTCAAAAAACTTTATCTCTTTTTCAACTCACAAACAACCTCACTCAAAATATCATAAGCCAGCTCCATTTTACTTTTCTGACTAATTTCCACCGAAGTCCTATCTTTTTTAATAATCTCAATCACATTTTCATCGCTGCCCATTACAGACGCATTATTTGCCACTATAATATCCAAATTTTTCTTTTCCAGCTTTTTTAAGGCATTTTCCCTTATCTCATTAGTTTCTGCGGCAAATCCAACCAATAGCTGTTTTTCCTTCTTCCTGCTCATCTCTAGTAAAATATCAGGATTTCTAACCAATTCTATAACAAAATCTGAATCTGATTTCTTTATTTTTTCCTTTTTGTATTCCTTAGCTCTATAATCAGCAACTGCGGCACAAGCTATAAAAATATCAGTATCTTCAAAATATTCTTTCACTTTTTCATACATTTCAAGTGCTGATTCTACAGAAATAAAATTTCTAAGCCCATTTGGAACTTTCAAATCCGTAGGCCCGCTAATTAACGTTACTTCTGCTCCCAGATCAGCCGCCGCCTGAGCAATTGAATATCCCATTTTCCCGCTTGAATTATTTGACAAATATCTGACAGGATCAATATTTTCCTTTGTTCGCCCACTTGTTATAAGAATTTTTTTATTTTTCAAGACTATATCAAAATTCTCAAATTTTGAAAAAATACTGTATCTTTCTATTTCATCGACAATATCTTCTGGCTCGCTCATTCTCCCCTTCGCACTATAATTGCAGGCAAGCAGTCCTTCCTCTGCATCAATAAACCTATATCCAAAAGATTTCAGCTTATTAATATTTTCTTTTAAAATCGGATTTTCATACATATTCACATTCATTGTCAAAGCAAAAAATACTGGCTTTCTTACCGAAACAGCAGAAAGGATCGTCGTAAGCATATCATCTGCAATCCCATTTGCCACTTTCCCAATTATATTATAAGTCGCAGGTGCAATCAAAACCACATCCGCCCAATCCGCAAGTGAAATATGCTCCACCTCATAATGCGGATTACTGTCCCACATATCCACATAAATCCTATTTCTTGATAAAGTTTCAAGAGTCAAAGGTCCAATGATTTTTGTAGCATTTTCAGTCATCACAACTTTCACATTATATCCTTTCTTTTTCAAAAGCGATACAATTCCAGCCGATTTATATGCCGCAATTCCCCCTGTAACTCCTACTAAAATGTTTTTCATCTTTTTCCTTTACTTTTTTTATTTACTTTCTACTTTATAAATTTTAAAATATTACATTGGAATCCAATTAAATTCCAATCCAGCTTTCTTATACCAAATTGGCACATCGTTTAAAATAAATTCGCTTTTTTGTCCTTTTTCCTTGCTTTCAATATAAACTTTAAATTTAAAAATATTATTGCCAGAATAATCTAATTTAGATTGAAAATTTTCCTTATTTAATATATTTTCTAAAGATTCTCCAATAGAATAAATACATCCCATTTCATCATTATAGCAATCTAATTCATTTATATTTTTATTTATTTCTATTATTCCAATTTCTTTATTTTGATATAATATTTTCACACTTTTCAACAAATATAAATTTCTTAAATTTTTTTCAAGTGATACACCCAAATCCCCACCATAGTAAAGGGAAATCTTTTTAATTTTATTATTTTCATTAGTTTCATAAGAAGTGCCAATACTATTTAATTCATAATAACTTTTTTCATTACGTCTTACACAAAATAATATAAAAAATAAAAATACAGAAAAAATCACTACAAATTTTAGTACAGTATTTTTTGTTTTTATCATCATCCAAAAAATAATATATAAAAAGCCAAATAAAATAATCATTATCAACACATTTTCAAAACTAAAATTCATTATTTCATTACTCCTTATTTTGCTTCATCTGTTTACATCAACTCATAATCTGTCGTTCCATCCTTATTATCCTTAATTTCTACCCCAAGTGCCTTCAATTCATTCCGAATTTCATCGGATAATTTGAAATTTTTCTCACTTCTTGCCTCACTTCGTAATTTTATCAGTAATTCAATTAATTTTTTTGTCAATTCCATATTTTCTCCATCTTCCTCCTTCACAGCATTTTCTATTTCAATCGCTATTCCAAATACATTTTCTAATTTTGCCTTCAAAGAATCATAAGATTTCTTTATTTCATAATAAATTGTGGAAAACTCACCTTCATTTGTGGAAATAAATTTATTCGTTTCCCTAATCTGATCAAAAATAGTCGCTAGTGCCTGTGGAGTGTTCATATCCTCATCCATCGCCTCTTCAAATTTTTTATCAAATTCATCAATTTTTTGATAAAACTCTGAAATTTTAACATTTTCTATTTTTTCATTTTTATATTTTTCAACAATATTCTCAAATTTATTCATTGATTTTACAATATTTTGCAAGGCTTTTTTTGTATCCTCCATATTCTCGAATGAAAAGTTAATCGGCTTTCTGTAATGAGTGCTAAGAATAAAAAGTCTTACTACATTCCCAGAAAATTTTTCAAGTATTTCACGAAGCAAAAAGAAATTTCCTAGCGATTTTGACATCTTGTCGCCATTTATCTGAATAAATCCGTTGTGAAGCCAGTAATTTGCAAAGTTTCCGTGATAAGCACACTTGCTTTGGGCAATCTCATTTTCATGATGCGGAAAAACTAAATCTTGTCCACCACCGTGAATATCAAATGTATCCCCTAGATATTTTTTTGCCATCGCACTACATTCTATATGCCATCCAGGACGTCCCTGTCCCCAAGGCGATTCCCAAAACGGCTCTCCATCCTTCTTTTTCTTCCAAAGTGCAAAGTCTACTGGATTTTTCTTAATTTCCGACACATCAATCCTAGCCCCAAGTTCCAGCTCCTCAATTTTCTGATTTGACAATTTCCCATAATCCTTATATTTTTTCACCTCAAAATAAACATCCCCGTCTTTCTCATAAGCAAACCCATTGTCAATTAATTTTTGAATAATCTCAATAACTTCTGACATATTCTCAGTAACCTTAGGTCTTTTCACGTTTTCAAGAATATTCAACTTGCTAATATCCTCAAAAAAATATTTTATATACTTTTCAGAAATCTCACTTGCAGAAGTCCCTTCTTCCATAGACTTATTTATAATCTTATCATCCACATCCGTAAAATTCTGCACAAACTCAACTTCCATCCCCTTATGCTCAAAATACCGTGCCAACGTATCAAAAACCACAATCGGACGTGCATTCCCCAAATGTATATAATTATAGACAGTAGGCCCGCAAACATACATTTTCACCTTATTTTCTTCTATTGTCTTAAATTCTTCAATTTTATTCGTCATTGTATTGTAAAGTTTCATTTTTTTCTCCTTGAAAAATCTTCTTATTTTTACGCTTTAACCATTCCTCTAAGTTAAAATTTTTATTTAAAAATAGTTATTTAATTAAATTATATCACTTAAATTTTTAAAACTAATCTCATAGGAGTGAATTTAATCCCATCTTTTTCCTTTTCTTCATCAATTTTTTCAAAACCTAGTTTTTTATATATCGGTATCGCATACCTTGAAGAATTTACAGTTATATAAGAGTTTTTATTATTCTTTAAAATAAATTGCATTAAATTTTTTCCAATTTTTTTGCCCTGAGATAATTTTTCTACAAAAAATAAAGTTATATGCCTTTTTTCTTCATCAGTTGCAATAATACCTTTTAAAACATTATCTTTAAAAGCTCCAAAAATTTTAAACGAAGCTGTTATTTGTTTATTGTCAACAAAACTACAAAAAGTTTCCATACCCATTTCCGTATAACTTTCATCTTTGCTTTCCAAATAAGCTCTTTTAGCAAATAATAGAGCTTCATTTTTTTCCTTATCAAACAGTTGTTTAATCTCTATCATAATAAGTTCCTTTCTAGTATTTTTTCTACTAAAATTCTACTAAAACTCATTTAAAGCTACAATGAAAATTAAGACTCGTATTAAATTTCAGTTTTATTTAAGCATATTTTTATCCAAAAATCTTACTTCAAAGTAGCCACCGTACACCCAATTCCACCTTCATTCTGATTGGCATCCTTAAATTCTGTTACATATTTTGAAGTTCTTAGGTATTCGTGGATTTTTTTTCTTAGTACCATTGTTCCTTTTCCGTGGATTATATAGATTTCGTGGTAACCTGTGAGCATTGCTCTGTCCATGTACGTTTCAAGTTCAGCGATTGCTTCGTCAGCGTTCATTCCACGCAAGTCAATTTCCCCTCGTACTTGTGAAGTTCGTTTTAGTGAGGCGAAGTTTTTGAATTTGTTTGTTTTTTTCTTTTGAATTTTTACAATGTCGTCAGTTGATACAACTAGCTTTAATATTCCAGTTTGTACTTGAATACGGTTGTTTGGCATTATTTTCAAAATTTTTCCATTTTGGTTCATTGTTTTTACAAGCACTTCTTCTCCAACAGCAAAATCTACGTTTTGAGTAACGACTTTCTTTTCCTTTACATTTTTCTTTTTATCCGTAATAAATGATTCACGTAGCATATTCAGGCTTCTTTGAGCGTTTTTGGCATCTTCTTTTTTAGATTCCTCGCTGTTAATTTTGTCAATTAGGTTTTTGGCTTTTGCTTGCATGTTTTTCAAGTAATTGTCGGCTTCCTCGTAAGCACGTTTTATAATTTCATTTTTTTCATTTTCAAGTTTTATCATTTTTTCTTCATAAGTAGTCTTTTGCTTGTCAAGTTCCGTTCTTGTTGCTTCCAATTGTACCTGCATTGTTTCCAGCTCATCATTTTTTTCCTTAATTGATTTTAGCATTTCTTCGACACGCTGATTATCTTCACTTATGTAGCTTTTTGCATTTTCAATCACTTCTTCGCTAATTCCATATTTTCTTGCAATTATAAGGGCGTTACTTTCTCCCGGTATTCCTTCCAGCAGTCTGTACGTTGGAGACAATGTTTCTACGTTAAATTCCATTGACGCACTTTTAATTCCTGTTGTGTTAAAGGCGTATGCTTTTACTTCGCTGTAATGGGTTGTAATTATTGAAGTTACGTGCTTTTTATTTAGATAATCAATAATTGCCATTGCAAAAGCGGCCCCTTCCATTGGATCAGTTCCACTTCCTAACTCGTCCATCAGTACAAGCGATTTACTGTTTGCATTTTCAATTATATCTTTTATTTTGCTTACATGCCCTGAAAATGATGATAAATTTTGTTCCAGACTCTGCTCATCTCCAATATCCGCCAATACATTGTGAAAATATCCAATTTCAGTTTTTTCATTCGCAGGAATTGGGACACCAGATAAAGCCATAATTGTAAGAAGTCCAGCCACTTTCAATGTTACCGTTTTCCCACCAGTATTAGGCCCTGTAATAAGCATTATATTCTCAGGATTCCCAAGTTCAAAGTTAATCGGCACAACCGCATTTTCATCAATCAATGGATGTCTTGCTTCAACCAGTTTCAAATATTCCTTGTTAATAATTTTTGGAACAATACATTTCTTATTAACCGAATAAATCGTTTTTGCATCAATGAAGTCCAGTCTTTCCAAAATTTCCTTAATTTCCAGAATTTCTTCCTTTTTCGTTTTTACAAGTTCTGTAAGTCTAAGAAGTATTTTTCTAATTTCCTCACGCTCACGAGCCTCATATTCACGCAATTTATTATTTAAAGAAACAACATTTAAAGGCTCAATGTAAACTGTGCTTCCTGTCGCAGACCTATCGTGTTCTATTCCTTTTATAAGCCCCTTAAAATCTGTCTTTACTGCAATTACATATCTATCATTTCTTTGTGTTATTATTCTTTCCTGAATAGCATTTTGCGTACTTTTATTGGAAATCAGCTCATCGAATTTTTCTTTAATATTCGCATTAATATTCTGCTTCTGCCTTCTCACATCACGAAGTCCAATCGAAGCCTCATCCTTTAATACTCCTTCATCATTAATCGCTTCTGAAATAAAGTTCTCAATATCCTTAACTTCCTCAACATCACTAAACAAATTCCAAATCGTTCTATATTTATCCCTAACATTCTTAGCCCTGCTTTTAGAAATTCTAAAAATTGTCAAATTTTTCTTCAAAACTGCCAAATCCTCAGCACTCAAATAAGACCCAATAATATCAATGGAATTCATCATCTTAGTAATATCCACAAGTCCCGCAAGTTCCAGTCCGTCATCATATTTATAAAAGTCAATCATCTCTTTCATGAGCATAAGCTCCCTGTCCAAAACCGACTTTTCCTTTATAATATCAATATCCAGAAACTTCTCTTTCGTTTTTTCCAATCGTGATAAATCAATAAGTTCATTAACTATCTTATAAAATTCCAATACATCATAATTTTTTCTCATCTTTTCCTCTTTTCTTTATTTCTATTTTCAAATCTTATCTTTAACTTTTTTTAAAATATTTTAATTAATAATTGTTTTTTTCTACTTTATTATTTAGTTTTTTAACGAAATTTTACGTAGCGAGTTTCGATCTTATTTTCAAAAAATGCTTAGACAAGCTGAAAATTCAGGGGAGTCGGCGACTGTTCTTCCTTGCCTTGTCTTGTTTTATTGAAATTATAGCACATTTTGGAATAATTTAAAATCGCTATTTAATATAAAGTCTTTTTATGATATAATTTAAAAAGTAAAATACTTAAAATAATTAATTTAGACAATAAATACAATTACTATATAAAGAAAGAGAGTGTGAAATAGATGGATTTAAAAAATTTACCGATAACTCCTCTGTCATCAGTTAAACTTGATAAACGTCAGGAAAATTTGATTTTTCATAATAAACTATTTGCAAATCTTTTGGGTGAAACGATTTTTAGATATGCAGGTTTACATATTTATGAAGTTACTGAAAAATTAAAGGAAGCTTCTATTAAATATTATGAAACAAAGAATCAGGAAGCTAGAAAAAACTTATCGTCTTTCTGTTCAGATCTTACTGATGCAGAAATTTTACGTGTAATAAGAAGTTTTTCGATTTTTGCAGCACTTGCCAATATTGCTGAAGACGTGTATCAGACTCATGAACAGCGATATGCAAAAATTTCCAACAAATTACAAATCGGAACTCTTGAAAAATCATTGAAACATTTGAAGGAAAAAGGCATCAGTCAGGAAAAGATATTGAAAGCTATGGAAAAAGTTTCAATTGTTCCTGTTTTAACGGCGCATCCAACACAAGTTCAAAGAAAAAGTATTTTGGATTTGACAAAAAAATTAACGGATATTCTAGATAAATATGAAAATGTAAAATCTAATCAGATTGATGAGAATGAATGGTTAAATGACTTGAGCCGTGGTATTCAAATTTGGTGGCAAACTGCGATGCTTCGTGCAACAAAATTACGTGTAACAGATGAAATAAGCAATGCCCTAAGTTATTATAATATTACATTTTTTAATGAAATTCCTGCATTGATGAATAAATTTCAGGAAATTTCAAAAACATTGGGATATTCAGAAATGAAATCTCAAGCTCTCGTACCGCTTACAATGGGAATGTGGATTGGTGGAGACAGAGACGGAAATCCTTATGTTACAGTAGATACTTTGGAACAGTCTGCACAAGATCAGGCTATAAAATTATTCCAACACTATTTTAACGAAGTACAGGAAATTTACCGTGATTTGTCAATGTCGGTATCTTTATCAAACGTAACGGAAGAATTACAAAAATTAGCGGAAGCCGCAGGAGAAGTTTCACCACACCGTACCCGTGAGCCATATCGTCGTGCTTTAACAACAATAAGAGACCGGTTGCTTGCAACAGCTTACAATCTTTGTGATTACAACCGTGATTTATTGCCTCCGAAAAGAAAAAATGGAATTGATATACCTTATAAATCAGCAGGCGAATTTACAAACGATCTAATAACTGTATCAGAATCCCTTAAAAAGAATAATAGCGAATTTTTGGCAAAAGGAAAATTGACAAACTTAATAAGCGCAACAAAAATATTTGGATTCCATCTCGCAACAATTGATTTAAGACAGGATTCCAGCGTTCACGAAGTTTGTGTAGCAGAACTTCTAAAAAGTGCAAATATTTTGGAAGACTATTTAAGTTTATCAGAAAATGCCAGATGTGAAATTTTATTAAGAGAACTTGAATACGATCCTAGAATTTTAAGCGATCCTACAATTCCACAAAGTGAAACATTAGCTTCAGAACTTGCAATTTATAGAAAGGCAAAATCTTTGAGAAAACGTTTTGGAGATAAAATCATTGAAAAAAATCTGATTTCTCACGCAACAAGTGTTTCAGATATGCTAGAAATTGCTATTTTACTAAAAGAAGCTAACCTTGCAAAAGGAAATGAAGGAAACGAATTCTGCGATTTACAGATTGTGCCACTTTTTGAAACAGTGGAAGATTTAATTTCGGCTCCTCATATTTTGAGAAAATGGTTTAACTTGCCATTAGTAAAAAAATGGATGGATAAAAAAGGACGAAAACAGGAAGTTATGCTGGGTTATTCAGACAGCAACAAAGACGGAGGATATTTAAGTTCAAGCTGGTCTTTATATAAGGCACAAAAAGAATTAACTGCAATTGGACGTGAATTTGACGTGGAAATTTCATTCTTTCATGGACGTGGTGGAACAGTCGGACGTGGAGGAGGACCAAGCTACGAAGCTATTTTAGCACAGCCTGAAGGAAGTACTCATGGAACAATCAGACTTACAGAACAAGGAGAAGTAATTGGAGCAAAATACGGAAATCCTGATTTAGGATTTAAAAATCTGGAAGCCTTAGTTTCCGCAGCTTTAGAATCATGTGCCTTGACAACTGAAGATGCAAATTGGCAAGAATATGAACAAATTATTGAAGAAGTTTCAAATTTAAGCTATTACGCCTACCGTGATTTAGTCTACAATACTGAAGGTTTTTCAAACTTTTTCTTTGAAGTTACTCCAATAAACTTTATTTCAGGATTAAATATAGGCTCAAGACCTTCTTCACGTAAAAAAACTCAGACATTGGAAAGTTTAAGAGCTATTCCGTGGGTATTTTCATGGTCTCAGGCAAGAATAATGCTGCCAGGATGGTACGGTGTCGGAACAGCATTTACAAAATGGATTAACAATGATGATAAAAAACTAGAAATTTTACAAGAAATGTATAACGAATGGCCATTTTTCAAATCAACAATTTCAAATGTGGAAATGGTACTTTCAAAATCAGATTTATCAATTTTCCGTGAATATGTAAAACTTGCAAGCGATCAGAAAACTGCACAGAGAATTTTTAAAGAAATAGAAAAAGAATGGATTTTGACAATTGATATTTTGAAAAAAATTACAAAAAAAGATGTTCTTCTTGCAGACAATCTGGAACTTGTGAGCAGTTTAAGAAACCGTTTACCGTATTTCGACTCAATGAACTACTTGCAAATTGAGCTAATAAAACGTTCAAGAGCTGGAGATGATTCAGAAGAACTTCGGAAAGCAATCCATATTTCAATAAATGGTTTGGCAACAGGGCTTCGTAACAGCGGATAATATTAATAAATTTAAATTTATAAACAAAAAAACATGACTTACTAACTTTTTGATTTTTCATTCAGTTTATAAGTCATGCTCTTTTTTTGATTTTTATTAGGCATTTACAACTAGATTCAGTAATTCTTCAATAGTTTTTGCACCAACTGACTTTTGCTCTCCATCTATAAAGACAACTGGTACTGCCTGAATATCTTTTTCTTTTGCTTCTTTAAAGAACACAGCACTGTCTACCATTGTTGCTGTAATGTTTTTATTGCTTGCAGAAATTAAGTTCAATGCCTGAACTACATCTGGACAATGTGTACAGGATAATGAAATAAATGTTTCAATATTTACAGGTTTATTAACTGATTCTGCTTTTGCAAGCTGTTCTCCCTCCAATTTTTTCCCTAATCCAGCTAATCCTAAAATAGCTAGAATAAAACTGTTAAACTCGTGTCCACCAGGAATCCCTGAAAAATTAATTCCAGTATTTTCTCCATCTTTCAATATTGTAAATGATATTGGACGAGTAATTTTTGCTTTTTCCAAATCAGCTTTGTCATTTTCAAATGACTTTTTTAAATAATTTACTTTTTCTGAAATAGCATCTACTTCCTGTAAAAAACTGTCCAGCTCTTTTGATTTTTCACTTTCATCTAAAAATGAAACTAATTCGATATTCCCATTAATTTTATCAAAGTACGTTTTTAACTGTTCCACAATATTGCTATCTAATAAAGCCATTTTTCCCTCCTCTTTAAATAAAATTTTATAACTTTTTGAAAAAAACCTAGATTTTACCTACTAAATCTAATCCTGGTTTTAAAGTAGCTTCCCCTTCTTTCCATTTCGCAGGGCAAACTAATCCTGGGTTATCAGCAACAAATTTTGCAGCTTTTGCTCTTCTTACTAATTCAGAAGCATCTCTTC
>CAUUWI010000029.1:0-15742 GCA_963548925.1 uncultured Leptotrichia sp.
ATGGACATGGAAATTTTTATTATTATAAGTTTACAAATCACGTATATCCGCATTCACACAATGCTCTTGTAGAATTACTTTTAAGTTACGGACTTTTAGGAACAATTGCTTTGCTTGTAGTATTTTTGCGGTATTTATACGAAATTTTGAAAAATGACAGAAATAATGTTTTAAAAATTGCATTAATTGCTGGAATTGTAGTTCATAATTTTACTGATTTTGCTATATTCTGGATACAAACTGTACTTTTATTTATTATGGCTCTGTCTTATGAAGAAGAAAATGAGCAGATACGTGGCTACGGTTTTAGAAAAAATTGGAAAGATAAAAAATAAAATTGAGAGGAATACAAAATGAGAAATAACATATATGTGGGGCTTGTTCACTATCCTGTGTACAACAGAAATAACGTCGTTGTGGCGACTTCTGTCACAAACTTTGATATACATGATATTTCCAGAACTTGCAGAACCTATGATATAAAAAAATATTTCATAATCACTCCAGTTGACGCTCAAAAAGAGCTGACAAGCAGAATTATTGGCTACTGGACTGAAGGAAACGGGATAGAATTTAACAAAAATCGAAATGAAGCCTTTGAAAATACGGAACTCGAAGATTCTGTTCAAAGTGCAATGGAAAGAATTGAAAAAATTGAAGGGAAGAAGCCAAAAATTATTACAACTTCAGCAAAAATTTTTCCAAATACTGTTGGATATGCTGATTTAGGGAAGGAAATGGTTGAAGATGATTCGCCGTATCTGATTTTGTTTGGAACAGGCTGGGGACTTACGAATGAAATTATGGATTTGTCTTATAAAATTCTGGAACCTATCCGTGGGAAAACTCGATATAATCATTTGTGTGTCAGAAGTGCTGTTTCGATTATTTTGGACAGGTTGCTTGGAGAAAATTAAGTTAAAAAATATACAAAAATTATGAAAGGACAATTATGGAAGAAAATAATAAAAAATTAGTGGGAATTGTGGTAGTAAGCCATAGCAATAAACTTGCAGAAGAAATAATAAATTTTGTGAAAATTTTTAAACAAGATGATTTTCCATTGGAAAATGGCGGAAATGTAAAAAGAGAAGTATACGGAACAAATATTGAAAATGTGAAAAATGCAATAATTAGAGCAGATAATGGTGCAGGAGTCCTTGTCTTTGTGGATATGGGAAGTTCTGTGTTTAATGCGGTTAAAGCTATAAAGGAGCTTGATGGAAAAGTTGAGGTCAAGATTGCGGATGCACCTTTGGTTGAAGGAATTATTTCGGCTGTTGCAGCTAATTTTGATGGAATAGATTTGGAAGAATTAAAAATGATTGCTGAAGACAGTAAGAAATTTACAAAATTGAAAAAAAAGATTTAAGAAAGCGAGAAATTTAACTAAAAAATGGAAAATCTAATAAATATAGGAACAATTGTCGGAACACATCATTTACGTGGAAGTGTCAAAATAAATTCAGTTTTTGAAAATATTGAACTTATCGAAAATGAACGTGTTTTACTGGAAAGAAACGATAAAAAAAAATTAGCTGTTGTAAAAAAAGTCAAAAGATTGAACAATAAAAAGGCGATTTTGGATTTTGAAGGTATTGAAAATATTGATGAGGCAAAGGAGCTGAATGGCTACAAAGTCAAAATTCGGCGAGATTTACTGCCTGAAAGAAACGAAGATGAATTTTACGTAAAGGATTTATTTGGAATAGAAGTGTTTTCTGAAAATGAAAAAATTGGAGAAGTTGTAGATATGATGGAAACCGCTGCACACAATATTTTAATTATCGAAGATATTGAAACAAAAAAAGAAATAATGATTCCGTTAATTGATAAATTTGTAACAAAAATTGACTTTCCAAATAATAAAATCGAAGTAATTTTGATTGATGGAATGAGAGAATAATTAAAAATGTAAAGAAGGTAAAAATTAATGAAATTTAATGTACTTACGTTATTTCCTGAGCTGTTTGAGCAGTATTTATCCCAAACTATTTTAAAAAGAGCGATTGACAAGGATATTATTGATTTTAACATCGTAAATATCAGAGATTATGCCAGAAATAAGCACAGCCAGATGGACGACATTCCTTTCGGCGGAGGTGCTGGAATGGTTTTAAAACCAGAAGCCTACTGGAATTTTTTTTACGAAAACTACGAATTTTATAACAATGAAAATTCAAATTCAAAAAAACCTTACGTAATTTTCCTAACTCCTCAAGGAAAACGGCTGACCCACAAAAAAGTTACTGAACTTTCAGAAAAAGAGGAAATTGTACTTATTTCAGGACGTTACGAAGGGCTGGATCAAAGAGTAATTGACAAATTTGTGGACGAAGAAATTTCCATTGGAGATTATGTGCTAAGCAGTGGGGACTTGCCTTGTCTTGTGATAATGGATTCTGTAATTCGTATAAAGGAAGGCGTAATAAAAAAGGAATCCTTTGAAACCGACTCTTTTTACAACGGACTCTTAGGCTTCCCGCAATATACAAGGCCCGTAGAAATAGACGGCTACACCGTTCCAGAAGTCCTGCGAAGCGGTAATCATGCTAAAATTGATGAATATAGACAATTTTATTCCATTGAGAAAACTATGAAAAATAGGATGGATTTGTTTGAAAAAAAGTTGAAAAATATTGATGAAGATTTGGAATTTAAGAAGGTTTATAAGAAATATTTGAAAAGTAAGAAAAAAGAAAAATAAAAAATTTACTTTAAAGAGAAATACTCAAACAGTAAGATAAATTTGTTGTCTGAGTATTTTTTATATCTAAAATTTTAATAATTTTTTTTCAAAAGTCCCACTACATCCCTAACTTCATTCATCTTCACAGTCGCAATGCTTCTAGCCTTATTGGCACCTTTACGCAAAATTTCATATACATAATCCATATTGTTTTCCAGTTCTTCACGTTTTTTCTGAAATGGAGAAAAATAATCCATGAATTTGTCAAACAATTCATTTTTAGCGTGTCCATAGCCAAAGTTTCCTGCTCTAAACTTTTCCTTCAATGCTTCTACTTCTGCTTCTGTTGCAAAAAGAGCATATAATTTTGTGATGTTGTTGTCAGGATTTTTTGGCTCCTCTAAAGGCGTTGAATCTGTTACAATGCTCATTATCTGTTTTTTCAATGCTTTTTTTGAACCAAACATATTTATTACATTTCCATAGGACTTGCTCATTTTGTCTCCATCTGTTCCTGGCACAGTTGCTACATTTTCAACAATTTTTTCCTTTGGCAATTTAAATACTTCCTTACCATAAGTTTCATTAAATTTAGTTGCAATATCACGAGTCATTTCCACATGCTGCTTCTGATCCTTCCCAACAGGCACAATATCTGGTGAATACATTAAAATATCAGCTGCCATAAGTATCGGATAAGTAAACAGCCCCACATTTGGCTTAATCCCTTTTGCAACTTTATCTTTGTATGAATGAGCTCTTTCCAGTAGCCCCATTGGAGAAATATTTGACAAAATCCAAGATAGTTCAGCATGTTCAGGCACATCTGACTGCAAAAACAACGTTGACTTCTCAGGATTCAATCCCAAAGCCAAATAATCCAAAATCACATTAATCGTATTAGCCTTCAAATCCTTCCCTTTCGGTGAAGACGTTAAAGCATGATAATTTGCCAAAAAATAAAAACCTTCATATTCATCCTGCAATTCCACAAACTGCTTAATAGCCCCAAAATAATTTCCAATATGTAAAATTCCGCTGGGCTGTATTCCCGATAAACTTCTCATAAAAACCTCCATAATTTTATTATTAAATACATATTTATATTTTAAAAAACATATTTGTATTATATCATTAAATTTTTTTTTTGTAAAATATTGAAAAAGCAAAAAAAATGGGGTAAACTTATATAAATATGATAATTTTATATTTAATTTTAAAGATGTTTTATTATGTGAAAAATAAAATAAAAAATTATAATTAGGAGGAGCTATGAAATATTACGTAGGAATTGACTTGGGAGGAACTAATACAAAGATTGGGCTTGTAGATGAAAAAGGAAATATTATTTTTACAACTATTGTGAAAACTGATTCAATGGAAGGTTTTTCTGAAACAATTCAAAGATTGTCAAAAATTTTAATTACTCAAATTGAAGGAAGTAATGTTAATTTTGATAATGTTGTGTCAGTTGGAGTTGGAGTGCCGGGGCCTGTATTAAATTCAAGAATTGTTAAATTTTGGGCGAATTTCCCTTGGAAAAATGGAGTGGATTTGGCATTGGAATTTGAGAAAAATTTAGGAAAACCAGTAAAGGTTGACAATGATGTAAATGTGATTACACTTGGAGAAATGTGGCAAGGTGCTGCACAAGGATATAAAAATGTGCTAGGACTTGCTATTGGAACTGGAATCGGTGGTGGAATCATTGTTGATGGAAAACTTGTCAGTGGGGAAAATGGAGCTGGCGGAGAAGTTGGACATATTAAAATTGAGCCAAATGGGAAATTGTGCGGATGCGGTCAAAAAGGATGCTGGGAAGCCTATGCCTCTGCTACTGGAATAATTCGTGAAGCAAATAGTCGTCTTGCAGTAAATAAACAAAATTTGCTTTATGAAATGACAAAAGGTAGAGAACTGGAAGCAAAAGATGTGTTTGATGCCGCTAAAAAAGGTGATGGATTTTCACTTAACATTGTAGATTATGAAGCTGAAAAATTGGCATTTGGAATTGGAAACTTGCTTAGTATATTAGATCCTGAAATCGTTGTAGTTGGTGGTGGAGTTTCATTAGCTGGAGATATTTTGTTTGACCGTGTAAAAGAAAAATTACAAGATGTGGCGTTCCCTTCAACTTTAGAAAATTTAAGAATTGTTACTGCGACTCTTGGAAATGATGCTGGAATATTAGGTGCCGCTTATCTTGGAATGATATAAATGTAATTTATACTATTTCCCATATTTCTCATTTAAGTAATAGATTTATTATGAATTTTTAATCTTAGCAAGGGGATTGATTTTATCTTTTATCACTTAAATAAATAAAGTATTATTTTTTAAATGGGTTTAGTATCAACTTTAGTTTAAAACATTAATATTATAAAAAACTGTACCTCCAATCTTGTTTATGTCTAAGATTTTGGGTACAGTTTATTTCTTATAGTCTTTATCTTTTATTAAATTTTATAATTGAACCATTGTTTGCATTAATTTCAAACTCATATCTAGAATTATTTGCAATAAATTCGATTTCATAAATAGAACTTCCATTTTTATTGTCAAGTCTTATTTTTTTAAAATTGGCAGACGATTCTGAAACTCTAGCATGCGATAATGCAATTGCCTTTGCCCTATTTGCTGTTATTTGTCCACTAAAAGACTTAATATTAACAGCTACAAATATTGATTTGTCAAAATTGACGATATTTTCTTTTGCTCTCGCTAAAAAATTAATTGAAAGAAGAAATATTATCAAAGTAATTGTATAATTAAAACATCCTTTTTTTATTTTTATATTTTTCATATCATTTCTCTCTTTTCTTCATAAACTCTTTTCTAAATTTTACTTACTTTTTTCTTCACTCCAGCTAATTATTTTTCCATTATAAACATTTATTTCAAAATTATAAGCAACACCTCTATAGCTAATCTGTCCTTTATAAAAGTCGCCGTTGGTTGAATCATCAAATTCAAGAACATTTGCCAATGTTGCTCCAGGGACTTTCATTAAAGCTGTCTGTTTGGCTTTAATTGTTGTTATCTTTTTTCTTTGTTTAATAGCTGAAAAACTTAAAGAACCGATAATTAACATCCCGATTAATGTTAGTTTTAGAACTTTGTTTTTCAATTTCACAACGTATCATCCCTTTCTTTTTAAAATGTTTACATGTATCTAATTTTTTCATTTTTCTTCACAATATACAATTACCTGATAAATTTTCTTTTCTCCTTTCTCTTTACTAAAATAATTTTCCCATTTTTTACTTTAAGAGTTTTTGAAATTATCCAAAAAAACTTTATTTTTTACTCGAGTAATGTTTTTTAGAATTTGTCTTTCTTTCATCTCCTTTTGACAATTTAATAATATCACACAAACATTAAAGAAAAATGAGAACTTTTAATTTTTTTGAATATTTTTGATTTTTTTTAATTTATTTGTATATTGTGTCAAATATGTAAAATAATAGCTGAAAATTAGATACATATAAGTGATTTTGGAGTTTTAAATTTTGTAAGTAGTTATTTAAAAAAGATTTTTATAAAATTATTGTAAAAGTAGTCCCTTTTCCCAGTTCGCTTTTTACAGAAATTTCTCCATTATGCAGCTCTATAATTTTTTTTACCATTGAAAGTCCGAGTCCAGAGTTATCCCCGTTTTTGGAAGAGTCTACCTGATAGAAACGGAGCCATATTTTATCCAGCTGGTCTTCTGCAATTCCTATTCCATCGTCGGAAATTTTAATGATGCTGTTTCCTTTTGAAAATAATTCGACTGTTATTGTTCCGTTTTCTTTTCCATATGAAATTGCATTTGAAATTAAGTTGGTAAAAACTCTCATTATCATCATTTCATCAATATTCGCATAAACTTCTGGAGAGATTTTTGTAATAAATTTTATATTTTTAGATTTTGCACACGAAATTTGAGTTTCCACAGTCATTTCGAGAAGTTCACTTAAATTAATATTTTCCAGATGTAATTTTTGTTTTCCACGTTCCATACGTGATAAGGTCAATAATTGTGAAACGAGTTTTGACATTTTCTGTCCTTCTTTTTCTATAATTTTAAAAGAATTTTGAGCCTCTTTCAAGGAATTTATGTATTCTTTCCCATATTCAGCCTGTGTTAGGATAACTGTAATTGGAGTCCTCAGCTCGTGTGAAACATCTGATGTAAACTGGACTTCATTTTCAAAGGATTTTTGCAGCCTGTCAAACATTACGTCAAAAGTGTTGGCAAGTGTGCGAAGTTCATCAGCACCGTTTTCCAAATTGATTCTTTTAGACAAATCATTTCCTTCGTTAATTTTTTCTGCAATTTCTCTAATTTTTTCCATTGGTGTAAAGGCATTATTAGTAATAATGTAACCCCCGATAGCTGAAAGTATTAGAAAGAAAGGCAATATAACGAATGATATTTGAATAACTGTTTCAATTGCGCTGGACTGTCCAATATTTGGCATAACTCCCCTAATCCAGACTTTTCCGTAATCTCCAAGGTTAATCATTTTGTTGTAGACATACCATTTCTGATTATGGCTTCTTATTATAACGATTTTGTCATCTTTGGATTTCTTGTTGTTCATTTCAAATCCATTTGGCGAATTTCCATAAAGAAATTTAAAATCCTTGTCATAAATTGCTATTTCAACATTTTGAATCATTGTGTCAAAATTACTGTCAATGATAATTTCTCCATTTTTTATTGTCAAATAGTCAAGCCTGTGCATGACAACATCTTTTAAATAAGTATGAACGCTCGAATGAATAATATTTTCACTTATATAAAAAACTATAGATAATGACGATATTACAAGTAAAATCATAATTCCCATATACCACAGGCTTATTTTGAATTTTATTGAATTAAAATTTTTTTTCATTATATTTTTGTTATTTCCTTATTTTTATTCTACTTTTAAAACGTATCCAATTCCACGAATTGTATGAATTAGCTTTGGCTCAAAACCTTTGTCAATTTTTTTCCGCAAATATCGGATATAGACATCAACAACATTTGTCCCGCCTTCATAGTCATAATTCCAAATGTGCTGTTCAATCTGTTCTCTGGAAAGAACACGCTCCTTATTTCTAATCATATATTCTAAAATTGTAAATTCCCTTGTTGACAGCTTTATAAATGTTTCATCCCGAAAAACATCGTGGGAGTTACAATTAACTGTCAAATTTGCGATTTTAAAGACATTGCTTGCATTGGAATTATTGGTTGATGGATTTCTGCGTAAAAGAACTCTTATTCTTGCCATAAGCTCATCAAATGCGAACGGTTTTACTAAATAGTCATCAGCGCCGTAATCCAGCCCTTTTACTCTGTCCTCTATTCCATCTCTTGCGGTAAGTAGCAAAACGGGAGTTTTTATTCCTTGTTCCCTTATTTTTTTCAAAATTTCAAATCCATCTACCCCTGGTAACATAATATCAGAAACAATAACGTCGTATTCAGTTGAAAAAATATAATTAAGAGCATCTGTTCCGTTAAGACAGCTGTCAACGCCATATTTTTCCAAAGTCAATTTTTTTACAATTATATCATTTAAATTTTCTTCATCTTCGATTACTAAAATTCTCATAATAAAAAACCTCCTATCTTTTGGCAACTGTTGAAAATACAAATTTATCAGGACGGTACGAGTTTACACCATATTGAAATAAAGTTCCGTTGGATAAATAAGTATGGCTTTCGATTACAATGACTGTATTAAAGTCCATTAAATCCATATGTTCTTTTTCTTCTTCGGTGGCATATCTGAATTTTATTTCACGCCGTGAATGCGAAATTTTTAAATGCAGTTTTTTTTCCAGATAATCATAAATTGAGCTTTCGACAATTTTTTTGTCTAAAAACGGAACTATTCTTTTATCAAAATATGTAATTTCATATTCAAGAGCTTCCCCATCAAGCACGCGGTTACGTGAAACTTTATAAAATGAGACATCTTCGGAAACTTTAAAAATGTCCATTATTTTTTTTACTCCTTTTACAACAGTTAAACCTATCAAATTTGTAGCAATATCTATGTTTTCAATTTTATTAAGTTCCTTTGAAGTCCGCAAGTTTGACAAACTGTTTTTGAAACGTCCATTTTCCAGAACCATTGAATTTTTCCCCTTAATTTTTTGGATATATCCATCTAATTCAAGCATGGAAAGCGCTTTTCTTATGGTGTCTTTAGAATAGGAATATTTACGTGCAAGTTCTGCTTCACTTTTCAAAAACTCTCTGGCCTTAAGTGTTCCATTTGTAATTTCTTCTTTTATATCATTATAAACTTCCTTATATTTGCTCACAGGTTTAGCTCCTTTCAAAAAACATCAATTTATTATATCCCGAAAATTAGAAAATAGCAATGGAAATTGACTAAATTTGCTAATATGTTGAAATACTTTTAATGTCAAACTAAAAAAATATAAAAATTTATATTCTCAAAATTGAGTGGTCATCTTGCCTTTAGAATATTTATACTTGTAAAAACTTAAATACTTTGCTACAATATTTATAAAATGTTAATAATTTGGATATGCAAGGAGGATATTATGTATAAAGTATTAGTTGGAGAATATATAGATGATGAAGCAGTTGCTAGATTACATAGTGCAAAAGACGTAAAAGTTGATGTAAAAGTAGGAATTTCACGTGAAGAAATTTTGAAAATAATTCATGAATATGATGCTTTGATTGTAAGAAGTGTCATAAAAGTGGATAAGGAACTGCTGGATAAGGCTAAAAATTTGAAAATAGTAGGACGTGCTGGAAATGGAATAGATAACATAAATATCCCAGAAGCTACTGCACATGGAGTAATTGTGGCAAATACTCCTGATAGCAATACAGTTTCTGCCTGTGAAATTGCAATTGGGCTAATGATTGCGACTTCAAGAAATATTGTTGCAGCAAATAATTTTATAAGAAGTGGAAAATGGGAAAGAGAAATTTTCGTGGGGAATGAACTGTTTGAAAAAACATTAGGAATTATCGGACTTGGAAGAATTGGTGGACTAATTGCCACAAGAATGAGAACATTTGGAATGAAGCTTATTGCATATGACCCATATATTTCGGATGAGCGTTTTAAAAGATATAACTGTGAAAAAGCCAAGACATTGGATGAATTGATGGAAAAATCGGATATAATAACAATTCATACGCCTAAAACAAAAGAAACTATTGATATGATAAATGCTGAAAATCTTCATAGGCTAAAAGATGGAGCAAGGCTTGTAAATGCAGCACGTGGAGGACTTTTTAACGAAGATGCCGTCGCTGAAGGTCTTAGAAGCGGGAAAATAGCAAGTTTTGGATACGATGTTCACACTGTTGAGCCACGTACAGACTGCGCCTTATATGAATTTGACAATGTAGTTGCAACTCCACATATTGGAGCGACAACTTATGAAGCACAGAGAAATGTGGGAACTCAAGTTGTAAGACAAGTACTAAATGGACTTCGTGGAGAAATAGTGGAAACAGCGGTAAACTTGCCTGCAATTGGAAGGGAAGAATTTTTAATTGTAAAACCTTTCATAAATTTAGCCGAAAAATTAGGAAAAATCTATTTCCAGATAGAAAAAACTCCAATCGCAAATGTAGTAATTAATTATTACGGAGAAATCGCCGGACAGGAAACTGCCCTAGTAGATTCAACAGCAATGAAGGGAATTCTGGAACCTGCATTAAAAGAAGAAGTTAATTATATTAATGCAAAGCCGCTAGCTGAAAAAAGAGGAATCAACATTTCAATAAATAAAAAAGAGCGTAAATACAAAAATTATTCATCAGCGATAGAATTTATCATAACAAGTGAAGAAGGCAAAAAAATCTATGTTGTTGGAACAATTGGAATGAATAATGAAGAAAGAATTATTAGCATAAAGAATCATGATGTGGATATGGCAATTTCTGACAATATGATTTATTTAGGAAATGATGACGTGCCGGGAGTTATTGGAGCTGTAGGAGCAACTTTAGGAAAAGAGGACATAAATATTGCTACAATGAATGTTGGGAGACGTGAAAATAGTGCAATTATGCTGCTTACAGTAGATAGTGAAGTTAGTAGATCATCATTAAAGAAATTAAAAGAGCTGAGTCAAATAAAATGGGCTCATTACTTGGATTTAACAATATAAGAATGAAAGGATGGAAAAATGGGTTTAAAGTTTAAGGTAAAAGTGCCGGGAACGTCGGCTAATATTGGTGTAGGATATGACTGTCTGGGAGTTGCATTGGATTATTTTTTGGAGCTTGAAGTAGAAGAAAGCGATAAAATTGAATTTTTGGAAAATGGGAAGCCTTTTTCAATTCCGATTGAGGAAAATTTGATTTTTGAGGCGATAAAGTATACAGAAAAACATTTGGTAAAAAATATTCCGAGTTATAAAGTAAATGTTGTAAAAAATAATATTCCGATTTCACGTGGACTTGGGAGCAGCTCATCAGCTATCATCGCTGGAATCTTGATTGCAAATAAATTTGCTGGAGATGTGCTGGATATTAATGAAGTGGCAAAACTTGCTGTAGAAATGGAAGGGCATCCTGATAATGTAGTACCTGCAATCTTCGGTGGAATGGTGCTTACTGCACACGATAAGGAAAACCTTGTATACAGTTCATTAATAAATTCTGATGACTTATGTTTCTACGTAATGATTCCAGATTTTAAATTATCGACAGAAAGAGCAAGAAGTGTTTTACCAAAAATGTACCTAGTTTCTGACGCAATAAACAACATCTCAAAACTAGGATTACTCGTAAACGCCTTTAACAAAGGAGAGTATGACAACTTACGTTTCTTTTTAGGTGACAAAATTCACCAGCCTTACAGATTTGCATTAATAAACGATTCAGAAAAAATCTTTGAAATGTCTAAAAAACACGGTGCATTGGGAGAATATATAAGCGGTGCTGGGCCTACATTGATTTCCTTGAATTACGACAGCGATGAATTTTTGGAAAATATGAAAAGGGAACTTTCGGAATTATCGGATAACTGGACTATTGAGAAGAAGAAGATTAACTTGAAGGGTGCGGAGGTTTATTATTAAGAAATAAAAATTGAGGAGAAAAAAATGCCAGAAAAAACAGTAGATTCATTAGTGCAAGAAAAATTAAAAAAAATAGGGTATAAAGCAAAAGAAATAAATTATGGATATAAGTTAAAGTCTGAAGGTAATATGGATATTAAACCTAAAAATAGATTAAAATATCTTTCAAAAAATAAAAAAGAAACAAGAATAGAGTATGAATTTTTTATGTTTATGGGTTCTAAAAATAACAAAATTGAAAAAATGATTATTATAGAAGATAAAGAAAATGAAAGAGATTTAGGAAAAATTGACGATATTGGTAAAGATGAAAATTTATATAAAAAAGCGGTAACCGATGTATGTTTTTATGCATACGATTTATTATCAAAAACAGATGAAATAAAATCTATATTTTCAATTGCTATTGCAGGCGAAAATTTAAAAGCAACAGCTATTTTTTGGTATAAAAATACAGAATACATAGATAAGTATTCGAAATACGAAATTCACAAGTATAAGGATGATATATGTTTTATTTATATAGAAAATTGGAATGACTGGGAAGAGTTATCTAAAGATAAATTTGAAGATTATGTCAATAGTCAAATTTTAAATTTATCTTCCCCAGATAATGAATTAAATATTAGTCATATTAGAACAGTTGCCGCAAAATTGTCTAATACAATTGATAAAAAATTAAAATTAGATCCTTTTAAGAGATTATTGCTAGTTTCGGGTTTATTGTTAGGAATAAGTTATGATAATGATGTGATTAAATCTTTTAAAAAACCCGATGGAGTTATAGATTTATATACAAGAATAAAGTCATTTTTAAAAGAAAAACTTAGTAATGAAAAAATAGAAGAATTGTTAAAACAATACTCATTTATTAAAGATGATAAAAAGATTTCAACAATATTGATTAATAAAAAAGGAGAAAAAGAAGGCTATCCTTTGGAAATCATTACTAAAGAATTATTAAAAAAATCTCCAATAGGCTATTCACTTATAGATCTGATGAATAAAAGCAGCCATATTGATTTATTAGGAAATCTTTTTGATATTTTTACAAAATATATGAATGTTGGTGGAGCAAGTGCAGATATAGTATTAACACCTTCTCATTTAACAAAATTTATGTCAGAAATAATAGATATTAATTCTGATGACTATGTTTTAGATATAACAGTAGGGACTGCTGGGTTTCTTATTTCTGCAATGACTATAATGGATGAATGTGTAGATAAAGATGAATCTTTAAATTTAAATGAAAAGATTAAAATAAAAAAACATATAAGAATGAATCAATTATGGGGAGTAGACTATGATAATAACATGTATGCTGTAGCTGTAACGAATATGCTATTACACGGTGATGGAAAAAGTCATATTTTTCATGGTAATTCGGATATTCAAAAGGATTTAACAACTGGAAAGGACTTTAAAGAAATATTTGTTTTAGAAGAAAAAGATACTTTTAATAGAGGGCAAACTATTATTAAAAAAGTTGAATTTACGAAGCTGTTATTTAATCCACCGTATGATAAGCAAGCACTTTTTGTTAAAAATGGGCTTCAAAATCTTAAAAAAGGAGGTTTAGCTTCAATCATTATTCCAAAATCTACATTTAATAAAGGTGGTGAGGATGTTGAAAAAATTTTTTCAAAAAATAGGTTATTAACAGTCATTGATTTACCTTTAGGGCAGTTTAAAACGAAATCTGGCAATAAAGGAACAGATGTCGCAATTTTTATTTTTCAAGCTAAAATTCCACATGATTTTGATAATAATTATGTTAATTTTATAAAAGTGAAAAAAGATGAGGTGAAGACTAAAGGAAATTCAAAAGGTATAGCTTCAATTAAAACAAATGAAATTTTTAATAGTATAGTAAAATTTATTAAAAGCGATTATAGGGATTTATCTTTGATATCAAATGATGAATATTTCGATAAATTTATTCAAAAAAAACTTACAAAAGGAAAGTACATGTATATAGATTATATTAATCGAAAAAATATAAAACCTGAAAAAAAAGATTTTTTTGATGTTTTTAGGAGTTATTTTGGTTATTTAAATAGTCTGGAGGTTAAAAATGATGGAATTTAAAAAAGTTAAATTATCAAAATTTTTTAAACGAGAAACAACGAATATTTATAAAAATTATAATTCCGATGATTTGATAATGGACAAAGGAACAGTTCCTGTTGTAGGTAATAGTTCTAAAAATAACGGAATAATTGGATTCAGTAATTATAAAGCTTTGAATAACGGGAATGTAATAACATTTAGTGATACAGTTAATCCAGAGGAAACAATATTTTATCAAAAAGAAGATTTTATTGGATTTAGTCATGTCAATAAATTAATTCCTTTATTTTCTGGATTTAATGAAGTAATAGCACTCTATGTTATTACCTCATTTAAAAAATCTATTAAAGATGTTTATGATTATAATAAAAAATTTACATCAGAAATTGGAGAACAGTTATTAGAATTACCAATTTTAAACGAAGTACTTGATCTTAAATATATGGAAGAATATATTTTAAAGTTAATTCCAGAATACTATGAGTATGCAATTGAAGAACAAAAGAAAATAAATAGAGAAAAAATAAAACAAATTCAAAATCAACATGAATTTATAAAAACAAAATTTTTACAAAAATAAAATGAATTTTGTTTAAAGTGAATTTAAGGGGGTTGAAAAAAAAACAAAAATATGTTACTATAATTACAGAAAATGATTTTAGGTAGAGAGTGGGTTATCCCACTCTTTAGTTTTAGATATGAGGTGTAATTTTATGGAGCAGATTTTAAATGAGTTTGAAAAGAGAATCGAATTGCATTTAAAAGAGATGAAACTGGAATTGGCGGATTTGGAATATGTCAGGGATGGTGGGTATAATTATTTGAGAGTATATGTGGAAAAGGAAGATGGAAGTACGACTACACTTGATGATTGTATTGATTTTAGTCGTGAGATTGACGGGGTTGCTGATGACCTGATAGATGAGAAGTTTTTTTTGGAGGTTTCTACTCCAGGGGTTGAGCGTAGATTGAAGAAGCCTAAGGATTTTTTGAGATTTTTGGGGGAGAAAATCAATGTTCAGGCAAAAAGTAATATTGATGGGGCAAAGAAATTTTTAGGAAAACTTGAAAAATTTGAAAATGATACGATTTTCCTTTTGGATGAGAATTTGGGGAAAGTTGTGGAAATACCGCTTTTGAAATTAAAGAAGGCGAATTTGATATATGAAATACCAAATGGTGTATTAAACGGTGAGGAGAACTAATGAGAGGAAGAGATCAGAAAATCTTTTTGGAAGCACTTGATGAGCTTGAAAAAGAAAAAGGAATATTAAAGGAAGAATTACTTGAAACTATAGAAACTGCATTGCTTGCGGCATATAAAAAAAATTATGGCGAAAAGGACAATGTAAAAGTAACAATTAATAGAAACAGCGGAGATGTAAAGGTTTATTCACAAAGACTAATTGTAGAAAATGTGGAAAATCCAGATGAGGAAATCAGCCTGGAAAATGCAATTTCTGTGAAAAAACGTGCTAAGCTGGGAGATATTCTGGATTTGGAAATTAATGCGGAGAGTTTTAAAAGAAATGCGATTCAGAATGCAAAGCAGATTGTTGTGCAGAAAGTTAGAGAATGTGAAAAAAGAAATATTTTTAACAAATTTAAGGAAATTGAAAATTCAATTGTATCGGCAAATGTTAGGAAAACCGATGAAAAGGGGAACTTATACATTGATATAAACGGGCTTGAAGCGATTGTGCCATTTAAGGAATTGTCGCCAGCGGATAATTTTGTGCAGAATGAAAGAGTCAAAATTTATGTTGGAAGTGTGGAAGAATCGACTAAATTTACAAAAACTTTTGTTTCAAGAAAGTCTGAAGAATTGCTTCGTGGCTTGCTGGAATTAGAAGTTCCTGAAATTGAAGAAAAAATAATTGAAATAAAAAATATAGCAAGGGAAGCTGGAAGCCGTGC
>CAUUWI010000030.1:0-15191 GCA_963548925.1 uncultured Leptotrichia sp.
ATATAAACACCCATAAGCAGACATTCCAAAAATTTCATCTCCAACGCCTCATTCTCAAAAGTAACTGCACTTTTCAAAAACAGCACAAATGCGATAACAAATACATGAAATATCAAAAAACCAATTTTATCTCTTTTCATTAAATTACCTCTATTTTTATAAATTTTTTTCTCAATTATTTCTTCTAAAATTTTATCACATCACCATTAAAACTTCAATAACTTAAATCTGTATTTTACCACTTTTTACTCCCAAAATTTTTATCTATTAACTAGAAATAGCAATAAAAAACTAGCAAATAAATATCTAAAAAAGAAAAAAAATTGATTTTTATTAATTATGAGAGTATAATTAAAATATAGATTTATGAGAAATATTGCCAATTCAAATACAATAAAAAATAAAAATAACATAAATGTATCTAAAAAAATGTGTTGACAATTTAATTAAATTTTGTTATAATAAATTTGTAATAAATACAAATATAAATAAATTACAATTTTTAAGGAGTGATAAAAATGTCAAAAACAGTTGAAAAATTAAATCTTTACTTAGCTAATTTAAACGTACTTTACAGAAAAGTTCAAAATTACCACTGGAACATTACTGGTGCTGGATTCTTCTCTGTTCATGCAAAATTAGAAGAATACTATGACGGTATAAATACACAAATTGATGATATTGCAGAAAGAATTTTGTCAATAGGCGGACGTCCTTTAGGAACTCTAAAAGACTACTTGGAAGTTACAACTATTAAGGAAGCTGAAAATAAGGAAATTTCTATTCCAGAAGCAGTAGCTGACGTAAAAAAAGAATTTGAAGCAATGTTAAAATTAGTAAAAGAAATAAAAGTTGTGGCTGACGAAGAAAATGATTATGGAACTTCTGCATTAGTTGACGAATATATCAGCACATACGAAAAAGATTTGTGGATGTTAAACGCATACTTAAAATAATAAATAAAATCTTTAACTAACAAAATCATTAAAATTACCTGCCATATATATTTAGAGAAAGTCTTTATTGCAAGATTTTCTCTTTTTTATTTACAAAATATATAAAAAATGTTATAATTAATTATTAATAAAAAATTAAAAGGGTGAGGTTATGGCAATAAGTTTATTTAGTTGCAGTTATATGGGAGTTGATACTTATGTTGTGGAAGTCGAAGTTGACCTATCCAGAGGACTGCCTGTGTTTAATATAGTTGGAATGGGGGATCAAGCGATTTCCGAAAGTAAGGAGCGGATTAGGAGCTGCTTTAAAAATATGGGATTTGAATTTCCAGTTAGGCGTGTATTAGTGAATTTGTCGCCTGCAAATATTCGGAAAAAAGGAAGTCATTTTGATTTGAGCATTTTTTTGGGAATACTTGCCAATATTGGACACATTTCAAATATAGAAATATTAAAAAAATATCTAATTCTAGGAGAAATTTCACTAAATGGAAAAATAAAATCTATAAATGGAGCAATAAATGCCACAATTTTGGCAAAGGAAACGGATTTTGAAGGAGTTATTGTTCCGATGGAAAATTATAATGAAGCAAAACTGATTTCAGGTGTAGAAATTATTCCTGTTGACGAAATAACGGAATTACTGGATTTTTTAGATGGAAAAACTGATGTAGAAAAATTACGAAAAAAAGCATCCAAAATGAACAATTTAAAAATTGAAAAAGATGTGAATGTTGAAGAAACTATTGATTTTTCAGATGTGAAAGGGCAGTTTTTAGCAAAAAGGGCGTTGGAAATAGCAGCGGCTGGCGGACATAATGTATTTTTAATAGGAGACCCCGGCTCAGGAAAATCAATGCTTGCCAAACGTTTTAATACAATTCTGCCTGAAATGCCAGAAGAAGAGATAATCGAAACAACAAAAATTTACAGTATTTCAGGAATGCTAAGCCAAAATAAGCCAATAATTCGCAAACGTCCATTTAGAGCTCCGCATTATTCAGCAACACAAGTAGCTCTAGTAGGTGGTGCAAACAGAGTTGGTGAAATTACATTGGCATTAAATGGAGTATTCTTTCTAGATGAAATTGGAGAATTTGAAGGAAAAACACTCGAAACGTTGAGACAACCACTGGAAGATGGAAAAATTGTCATTTCAAGAGCAAACTTTAGTGTAACTTATCCAGTAAAGAACATAACAATAACAGCTTCAAATCCTACTCCAAGTGGATATTTTCCCGATAATCCGCTATGCAACGACAGTTTACACGAAATAAAACGTTATCAGAAAAAATTTTCAGGTCCGTTTCTCGACAGAATGGATTTGTACGTGGAAATGCACCAGCTGAAAAAAGATGAAATTTTTGATGAATCTCTCTCAGAAAAGTCAAAAGAAATTCAGCAAAGAGTAATAAAAGCACGTGAAATTCAAAAGCGACGTTTTAATTCAAATACGTTAAACAGAGATATGAACAAAAAGCAGTTAAACAAATATTGTAAAATTGATGAAGAAAGTCAGGAAATTATGAAATCGGCGATTGACAATTTAAAATTATCAGTTAGAATGTTTGACAAACTGCTGAAAATTTCACGAACGATAGCAGATTTGGATGGAGAAGAAAATATAAAAAAGGAGCATCTTCTGGAAGCCCTTAATTATAGAAAAAAATAATTTATTTCTTAAAGATAGATTGTATAATAAAAATGTGTAATCAGTCAATTTAATTTGATCAACTACACATTTTTTGTTTAAATTTATTATTTTTCAGCAATTCTTTTTCCTATAAAATCTAATAATTCTTCTCGTCCAGTATTTTTCAATGAAGAATAAAAAAATACATCTTCATTTTTAAACACAAGTTTTTTCTTAATTTCTTTTAATTGTTTAAATTTCTCATTATTTGACAATTTATCTGCCTTTGTAAAAATTATATAATATTCAATTCCAAAATGTTCCAACCACTTTAACATTTCCATATCTTCGTTTGACGGAACTCTACGTAAATCAAGCAGCAAAAACACAACTTTTTCACGATTTGAAATTAAATAGCCTTCAATAGTTTTTCCCCAGTTTTTCTTGACAGCATCAGGCACTTTCGCAAATCCGTATCCTGGCAAATCAACAAAATGAATTTTGTCATTTATTAGAAAATAATTAATTAACTGCGTTCTTCCTGGAGTTTTACTTGTTCTGGCCAAACTTTTTCTCTTTGTTAAAGAATTTATCAATGAAGATTTTCCTACATTTGACCTTCCAATGAATGAAAATTCCACAATATTGTTAAATTCTGGATAATCTTTTTCTACAACTGCCGATTTTACAAATTCAGATTTATTTATTTCCATATTTCACCTTCTTTTTCTTAAATTTTTCATTATTAAACATTTCTAATTTTTAAATTCTTCTCTTGCATTTTCCAATGAAACTTCATCTGGAATAAAATACCAAACTCCATTAATCATTCTTCCATCTCCAGTAATCTCATACTGCTCAATATCCGAATGGTGTATCAAAACCGCTGGCAATGCTGACAAACTTTTAATAGGATTTACTGCTATTTCCATATGTTCCTTTGTATAGCCATAAACTTGTGGAATATATTTCCATCCAGATGGTTCTGCTATTTTTCGGACAATCCCCTGAATAACCTGTCTTTGACGCTCATCACGCTTGAATGCCGTATCGCTTTTTCTATGTCTTGTATATGCAAGTGCCATTCTTCCTCTTAAATTATAAACTTGACCTTGGTTAAAATGAAATACTTCCTGATCAAAATAATCCTGATTAAAAGTATGATTTGCAACAACATCGACTCCATCTATCAAATTTGTTATATTCATTACATCTTCAAATCTGAAACGTACGTGATAATTAATTTTTGTATCAAGCAAGTTTTCAACTGCATCAATTGTACATTGTGTTCCACCAAAATGATGTGAATGTGTAATTTTGTCCTGTTTATAATTTTCACAAGGAATTTCCACATAAGTATCACGTGGTATTGAAATCATTTTTATCTGTGCTAAATACGGTATAACCCTTATAACAATAAGTCCATCACTTCGTGAACCTTCTGTTGGCTGATTGGCATAAGCATCCACTCCAATTACAAGAATATTAAATGGAACGCATAGCCACCCAATTAATGCTGCTAAAGCTATCAGCAATATCAATAATATTTTTTTCATTTTTCACCTCCATAGTTAAAACCAAACTAAAAAGTTGTGATTATTTTATTACAAATTCTGAATTATTTAGTTTTTTTCAGTTTAATTTTGAAGAAATTCGGGTATGTCTGAAAAATCCTGTTAAATATAACATTTAGTTTCTAAATATTCTAAAAATGTATCAATTTTTTCCTTCAATTCTTCTATATTTCCATCATTTTCAATAACAAAATCACTTCTTTTTCTTTTTTCTTCTAAAGACATCTGGGAATTAATAATATTCAAAGCATCATTTTCACTGCGATTATCCCTTTCCAAAATTCGCCTAATCTGTGTACTCTTTTTTGCACTAACTAATAAAATATAGTCAAATTCTTTTTCCCATTGGACTTCAAAAAGCAGCTGAATTTCTACAAAAACGATTTTATTACTTTTTTTGTATTTGGAAACCTGTTCTCTCATAACACGTAAAATTTCTGGATGCATAATTGAATTTAAAAGCAGCCTCTTTTCTCTATTTTCAAAAATAATTTTTCCTAATTTTTCACGTGAAACCTGTATTTCATTATTTTTATTTTCAAAATTACTGCTATTTTCCAGAATTTCTTTTCCAAAATTTTCTACAATTTTTTTTATAACTTTTGGAAATTTTATAACCTCGTGAGAAATAACATCCAAATCAATAACTGGAAATTTCTTTTCCCTCAAAATCTGGCTAATCGTACTTTTTCCAGTTCCAATTCCGCCAGTAAGTCCAATAACCATTTTTTCTTCAATTTTCCTTTCTAAAACTTAACAATTAATAATTATTACAAATACAATGTATTTTATACCTTTTTTTATTTATTTGCAACAATTTTTTGAATAAAAAATTTTTTTGTATAGACAAATTTATAAAAGTATTTCAAATATAAAAAAATTTAGAATAAATAATAAATTTTAGAATAAAATATGGTATAATAAGGTTAGAATTTTAAAAAAGAAAAAATTGAAAAAATATTTACAATATGATAAAATTATCTGGAGAAACTAAAAAGTTTTAATAATAAAAAATTAATAAACTAAATATTTGATTCATAAATAAAAATAAGGAGGACATATGGAACTGAGAGACATTCAGGAATTAATGCAAGTTTTAAAAAAAGAAAATTTAACTGAAATAAAAATAAAATATGGAAATATAAAACTTACATTAACTAATTCTGAAACTGGACAAGCTGTAAACGCTACAGCGCCTGTAACAAAAAAAGTTCAAAAAAATATTGCCAAGACATTACCTAAAAAAGAAGTTATTAAATCAAGCAATGTAGGAAGAATAAGATTGATAAACACAAGAATTGGAACTGCAGTAAGAAAAGGCGAAATTCTTGCCAGAATTAATACAATCGGAATTGACAACGATGTAAAATCTACTGTAAATGGCATCTTGAAAGAAGTATTAGTTGCAGATGGTTCAGCTGTGGATTTTGCAAAGGAATTATTTAAAATTGAAGTTAAATAATATTGAAAATAAAAATCTTTTAGGAGGATAAGACAGTAATGTTCAAAAAAATATTAATAGCAAATAGAGGAGAAATTGCTGTTAGGATAATCAGAGCGGCAAGAGAACTGGGAATAGCGACTGTAGCAGTTTATTCAGAAGCTGACAAGGATTCACTTCACGTGAAACTTGCTGATGAAACTATCTGTATCGGAACTGCCAGTAGTGCGGATTCGTACTTAAAAATACCTAATATTATTTCAGCGGCACAAATTACAGGAAGTGAGGCAATTCATCCAGGATATGGATTTTTAGCCGAAAATCAAAGATTCGCTGAAATTTGTGAAAAAAATGGAATTGTATTCATTGGTCCAAAACCTGAACTAATCAGCATGATGGGAGATAAAGCCACTGCAAGAGAAACAGCTATTAAACACAAAGTCCCAATAACAAAAGGCTCGGACGGAATTGTGCCAAATGTGGAAGAAGCCAAAAAAGTTGCAGAATGGATAACTTATCCTGTTATGATAAAAGCTACTGCCGGTGGTGGTGGTAAAGGAATGAGAATTGCACACGATGAAAAGGAACTTGTGGAAAATTACATCGCTGCCCAAAATGAAGCAAAAGCGGCATTTGGAAACCCAGATGTGTATATTGAGAAATATGTGGAAGAGCCAAGACACGTAGAAATTCAAGTAATTGGCGACAAATTTGGAAATGCTGTTCATTTGGGAGAAAGAGACTGTACAATTCAAAGACGTCATCAAAAATTAATAGAAGAATCTCCATCAACCGGAATTGATGCAAGAACACGTGAAAAAATGGGTAAATTCGCTTCAAAGCTTGTAAAAGGTATAGGTTACGACAGTGTTGGAACATTGGAATTTCTTGTTGATAAAAATATGAATTTCTATTTTATGGAAATGAATACTAGGATTCAGGTGGAACATACTGTAAGTGAGGAAATTACTGGTGTTGATCTAATAAAAGAACAAATAAGAGTAGCGGCGGGAGAAAAATTAAGTGTTTCCCAAAAAGATATAAATATTAATGGACACGTTATAGAATGCAGAATAAATGCAGAAGATTCTGAAAACGGATTTTTACCTTCTTCAGGAGTTATGGAAAAGTATATTCCATCTGGCGGAATCGGTGTAAGGGTCGATTCACATTCATACCAAAATTATGAAATACCACCTTATTACGATTCAATGATTGCAAAACTTATTGTAAAAGGTAAGGACAGAAAAGAAGCTATTGTCAGAATGAAACGTGCCTTAAAGGAATTTATTATAGAAGGTATAGATACAACTATACCGTTCCATTTAAAAGTCCTTGACAATAAAGATTTCAATGACGGAATTATTTATACAAATTTCATTGAAACTCATTTTAAAGAAGCTCTTGGAAAATAAAATAACTAAATTACTATTATAACTATAGTAAATTTAGAATTACAATAAAGCAATCATTATTCAGCAAGGGTCAATCCCCCCCTGTCAAAAAAATCAGATTGCTAAATATGTCTAATATTAATTTTATATACAAATAATTTTATTATTTGATAAAAATAAAAAAATAGGAGGAATGAAAATGAACGAATTAGGAAATGTAAATATATCACAAGAAGTGGTGGCAACAATTGCAGAATCTGTAGTATCAGAAATTGAAGGAGTAAACAGCCTTGTAGGTGGAACTTCAAAAAATGAAATTGTTAAATTTTTCCAAAATGTATCTTCAGGTGGAAAAGGAATTGAAGTGGAAGTTGGAGAAACTGAATGTACAATAGATTTGTATATCGTAGCTAAAATGGGATATAAATTACCGGCATTGGCAGGAGAAATTCAAACAAATGTAGTAAAGGCAATTACTGATATGACCGGATTAAAAGTTCAGGAAGTTAACGTATACATTCAAAAAATTGTTAAAGATGACAAAAAAGACGTTGTTCAAACTCCAGTAGAAACAGCAGAAATCGAAGAATAAAAATCATAATACACTCAGACAAAAAAACTTTAAAATCGAATAAAATCTATTTTTTTTAAACTTTAGAAAATTTCGGTTTTAAAGTTGTTTGAGTATATTTTAGGAAAGAAAGGAGAGTCTGGCAATTAACATCATATTTTGACAGAATCAAAAAATATTTTTAAAAAATTTGGTGTATTTTGACAGTACATATTGATGATTGCAATATTAGGATTTTTGGCAAGATTGTCTGTAATACTTGGATTTGTGGGCATTGCTTTTTCAAGTATATCGGATATACTGTTTGGGACTGATTATTTGGGTCAACTTGATATTTTTATTGATTTAAGCAGTTTAAATTTTAAAATTTTAGTTGGAATATTATCAATAATTTATTTAGTCGTATTTTTGCTTTCTTATATTGATAAACTTACAAAATATTCTCAAAGTAGAAAAGTGAAAAATAAAAGCGGAGAAATTGAAGTTTCTATTAAAACTATAAATGAAACATCAAAAGACTTTTTAAGTAATCAAGAAATCATAAAAAATTCAAAAATTAAATCATTTCCAAAAGGAAAAGCAGTTATTATAGAAGCTACTGTGGATACCTACAACGTTGATAATCTAAAGGAAAAATTATCAGAAATTCAAAATAAATTATCTGATTATATTTTTCATGTAACTGGAATTACAGTAAAAAGAAGCAAAGTAAAATTGAAAAAAGTTTTAAGTGAAACAATTATTGAGAAAAAAATCATTGATTCTCCAGCTATTCAGAAAGAAGAAAAAAATACAAACAACGAAAATAAAATTTTAAAAAATAATACACAAATTGCAACTTCCCCAACTGGAAAGGAAAATTGATGACACGAAGAAAAATTAGAGAAGAAATATTTAAACTTCTTTTTGAACACGAATTAATTGATAATAATATCGAAAAAAGAATAAATGATGTAACTAATGAAGAAAATTTAAAAAAAAATGATGAAATCGAATTTTTACGAAACTATGTTATTGAAATAATTGAAAATGAAAATATTCTAATTGAAAAAATAAAAAATATATTAGATGGTTGGACCTATGAGCGTTTGGGAACAATAGAAAAAGTTTTGTTAAAAATATCTTTTTATGAAATCACCATAAAAAACGTAGGATATGAAATAGCAATTAATGAAGTTCTGGAAATCGCTAAAAAATATTCTTACAACGATACAAAGGAATTTTTAAACGGAATTCTTGCAAAATTAGTAAAAAATATCAAAGAAGAAAAACATACATAAATGGAAGAACAACCAAAAGAAACAAATAATTAAATTAAAAAGACTTCTGTATTCAAAATATGGAAGTTTTTTTTGAAATCATGAATCTGACTGATTTTTATTAATCTACTAGAATTACTATATTTAAGAAAAGGAAACTAAATTAATGAAAAAAATAGGGATAGTTATTGGAAAATTTTTTCCACTTCACATCGGACACGTAAATTTAATTCAAAGAGCCAGCGGAATTGTTGACAGGATATATGTGGTCATTTCCTATTCAGATGACAGTGATGACCTGCTAACTTCAAATTCACATTTTGTTAAGGAAATAACACCAAAGGACAGGCTGCGGTTTGTAAAGCAGACATTTAAAAATCAGCCCAATATCTCATCTTTCTTATTAGATGAAAATGATTATTCTCAGAAAGGCGATAACTGGGAACAATGGGCAAGAGCTTTAAAAAAGGAAATTGAAAAAAGAGAAAAGCTGGAAAACAAAAATGAAATTGACTGGAAAAATGATGTTGTATTCATAAGTAACCGTGATGAGGATAAGGAATACAATTTAAAGCATTTTGGCTCAGAAACAAAATCAATTGACAAGGACTATATCGAATACAACGTAAATTCCAAGCAAATTCGTGAAAATCCAAGTAAATACTGGGATTTCTTACCACGTGAAGTAAGAGAGCATTTAATTCCAATTATTACAATCTGTGGTGGGGAAAGTAGCGGAAAAAGTGTAATGATTGACAAACTTGCAAATGTTTTTAACACTACTTCAGCATGGGAATATGGACGTGAATATGTTTTTGAAAAGCTGGGTGGAGATGAGGAATCTTTACAGTATTCAGATTACGAAAAAATAGTCTTCGGTCATCAGTCAAATGTGCTTTATGCCGCCAGAAATGCTAACAAGTTCGCATTAATTGATACAGATTATATCGCTACTCTGGCTTTTTGCCTAACTTATGAAAAACGAGATAATCCAATTGTACGCGAATTTGTTCAGAATTATAGATTTGATTTGACAATTTTACTGGAAAATAATGTGGCTTGGGTAAACGATGGACTGCGTTCGATTGGCGATAATGATAGACGTGAGAAATTTCAGAATTTGTTAAAGAAATTGTATAAAGAATATGATATTCCTTATATTATAGTAAAATCCGACAGCTATGAAAAAAGATATTTAGCTTGCAAGCATATTATCAAGTCTTATTTAGATGGTTCTGACAATGTTCAGCTGCAGAAAATAGCGGACAGTTATGTTTAATAATTTATGAATTTTAAATTTATACTATTAGCAAGGGGTCTTGACCCCTTGTCATTAAATAAATAAAATATTATTTTATAGGAAATTAAAGGATTCTAGTGTAATCTAGTTAATTTTCTATATTTTTTTATTTCTCGTTAAATTTACAGTCAGCACTAAAATATACAAATACACCAAATATGGAACAGCTCCTATTTTATGCAACGTAATAAAACTTATTGCAACGATAAATATTCCTAATGTAAGTAATATCGCTTTTCCTAGCTGTTCACTAATAACTTCTTTCAAATCATATCCAAATACAACTGGGCGAAAAACTTTGTTTATTATTTTTGCAAAAGGATTTAATATTAACAATACATAAGATAATGTTTCATTTTTTATTCCGAGCATTGACAATAAGATAATTACGACTCCTAGCATTATTCCATAATAAACTTTTCCTGATGGAGACATTGGACTTGTTGGCATATCAGTTGCCATAAATATTCCAATTAATAATATTCCTCCTATTGAAACAGAAATTCCGTCCTTTAGAAACATTGTGGCTAAAAATGCTGTGACAAAAAAACTTACTGGAATATGCCATGAAATTCTATTCTTTAATAGCAGATATAATCCTCCGAGAATTAATGCAAATGCAGAATATGAACCTAAAGAGCCTGAAGGACTTAAAATCAGGCTGTCTAAATAATTTGCAAACGGAGTTTTAGAAAAATTTTTAAAAAAACTTATATTTGACATTTTTAAGGCTTCTTTATTAAACCATATTGCTCCTGAAGACATTGCTAATGGAAAAAAGACTGTCATAAATTCACGTCCTACCACTGCTGGATTAAAAATATTTTTCCCAATTCCGCCATACATCAGTTTTCCAAAGATTATAGCCATACTGGCTCCAAAAGCAACAACTGGTAATGAAGTAAATGGTGCTAAAGTTAAAGCTAGTAAGATTCCAGTTATTATAGCTGATAAATTTTGCGTAGAATCCGAATTGTTCAAAAATACTCTGGAAAATATTTTTTCAGTCCATATAGCTGATAGAACTGATACAACAACTACTAAAAGTGCTCTTATTCCATAAACTAGCCAAGCTGCAATGATGGCTGGGAAAAGTGCTATAATTACATCTTTCATAATATTTCTTACATCAACTTCGGTACGAATGTATGGAGTAAATGATATTTTTTTCATTTTTCTATTTTTAAAAAATTTTCTTATTATTTTTTTTCGTTTAAGTTTTTCATTTTGTATTTTTTCATTGTTATTCAGTTTAGATTGATTAATATTTTCCTGAATTTTTTCATCTTCTGGACTAGAAATCATGTCATCGTTATCTAAAAGTCTATTTTTAATTTTTTTATCTTTTACATTCAGTATTTCCTCCAGCAATGATTTTTCATTTTTCATTATTCACTTCCCTCCATTTCTGATAAAATTGCCTTTCCATTTTTTATACTTTCAATTAAAGGTACTCTTGACGGACAGATAAATTCACATGCTCCACACTCAATACAATTTTGAATATTGGCTTTTATCATTTTTTCATATTTACCATTTTCATAATAATCTGCAAACTCAAAAGGCATAAGATTCATTGGACAAGCTTCAACACAGTATCCACATGAAATGCAAGTTTCTCTCTCAATTTCTTCTGTACTTAAAAACAATATTCCAGAAGTTCCTTTTATCACTGGCGTTCTAGAATCAAAAATTTCAATTCCCATCATAGGCCCGCCAAAAATCACTTTTTCTTCTTTCTTAATTCCCAACTCATTCACAATATGATAAAGCGGTGTCCCAATTTTTACTTTATAATTCCCAATATTTCTCGCTTTTTCTCCAGAAATTGTAATAACTCTTTCAACAAGCGGTTTTCCTTCAAAAAATGCATCATATATTGCCTTAACCGTTCCAACATTGCTCACAATTACACCTTGATTCAGTGGAATTTCCCCTTTTTTAACTTTTTTCCCTGTTACAGTATTTATAAGCTGTAATTCGCTTCCTTGTGGATAAATTGTTGGAAGTAACTTTATTTTTAAATTAACTTTTTCTTCTTTTGCAATTTTTTCGAATTTTTCAACTAAATTACTATTTTCTGTTTCAATTCCAATTACAATTTCCTTTGGATTCAATAATTTTTCTATAACTTTTATTCCATTCAAGATTTCCTTAGTAAAATTTTTCATAAGTGAATAATCTGAAGTCAAATATGGTTCACACTCAGCTCCATTTATTATAAATGTTTCGACTTTTTTAAATTTTATGTCATATTTTATATGAGTTGGAAATTGAGCTCCTCCAAGTCCCACTATTCCAGCTTCCTTTATTATTTTAAAAATATCTTCTTTTTTGATTTTTCTCAAATCTTCAACTCTTCTTTTTTCAAGTTCTATTTCATTATTTTGAAAATCATTTACAATGATAACAGTTTTTACCTTAGTTCCATTTGGAATAAAATGTTCAACAACATCAACAACATCACCAGAAACTGGTGAATGAATACTAGCTGAAATATTTCCAGAAATTTCTCCTATTTTTTCGTATTTTTTTACATAATCTCCTATTTCTACCATTTCAATTGCTGTATTTCCAATATGTTGTAAAAGTGGAATATATAAAAGATTTGCATCGTTAATTTCCTTTAATTCTTTATCTTTCGTCATTGGTTTCATTGATTCATGTTTTTGAATCTTTTTTACCGTTTTTTTACTTTTTTCTTCTGTTTCATTAACATCTTTATCTAAAAGAATATTTATTATCCTTTTTATATTTACATTTCTAGCCATTTGTTTTCTCCATCTGTTATTTTTATTTTTTAGACTATTCAAAAAACCAAAATATTTCAATTCTTCAGTAAGAGACAATCATTATAAATCTTAACTTTTACTGCAAAATTCAAACTTTATAATTATTAAACCAAAATACACAGAAAACAAGGGGATTTTAGTTCACCCCTTGTTCCGATTTTCTATATATTAATCAATTTCTGTCATAAGTTCATCTATTAAATCTTTAACATGTACAATTTCCTTCAATTTCCACCCATTTGCTCCTGAGAAAAACAGTCCACTTTGAAGCCTTCCTAAATAAGCATCTCCAAGGCTGTCTGCAATACAGTATCCTACTGCTCTTGCACCTTTTCCACGTCCACACGGAAATATGCAATTACTTATACATTGTATTTTTTTTGTATTAGGTTCTAAAGTTTGAATTAAGTTTGTTTTTACAGCACGTCCTGGATAACCAACTGGAGAGCTTACAATTACTATATTTTCCTCTTTTGCATCAAGTAAAACCTGTTTAAACACTTCACTTGCATCACATTCGTAAGTACCGATAAATCTTGTTCCCATTTGAACGGCATCTGCTCCAAGTGCCATAACATTTTTTATATCGTTATTATCCCAGATTCCTCCCGCCGCAATAATCGGAAAATCTCCCCATTTATCACGTTCTTCTTTAATTGGCGGTAAAATTGCTTCCAGTTGATGTTCAGGTGCAAATAATTCTTCATATTTTGCACCCTGGTGTCCACCACTTTTAGGACCTTCCACAATTACTGCTCCTGGCATTTTTCCAGCAGCTTTCCATTTTTTACAGATTATTTTCAAGGCTCTGGCTGATGAAACTATTGGCACAATTTCCACATCTGGATAATCTTTTACAAGTTTCGGAAGTTCCAACGGAAGTCCTGCTCCTGTAACAATAATATTTGCCCCAGCTTCAAGTGCATCCTGCACCACTCTTCCATAATCATTTATTGCATGTAAAATATTACATGCAAGTGGTTTATCTCCACATATTTTTCTTGCATTTTTAAATATTTCAAACAAAGCTTCACGATTGTAGGTATTTTCTGTTCCTAAAGGTCTACCATTTACTGCTTTTTTTACAAATCTCATATTTTGATAATATCCAGTACAAATTGCACTTACCGTTCCAAGTCCCCCATTTTTTGCCACATTTCCAGCAAGCCTGTCCCAGCTTATTCCAACACCCATTCCACCTTGAACTATCGGTTTTTCAATAACATATTTCCCAATTTTTATCCCTTTTAATTCTATCTTCTTTTTTTCATCTAAAATTTCCGAATTTTCCTCTTTGATTTCTTTTATTTCATTCACTTTGATTTCCTCCATTTTTTTATAAATAATATTTTTAATTACTTGTAAAAATCATATGGAGGAGCTCTACTAATTTTTATATTTTTACTTATTGATGTATAATTCAAAATAATATAAGAAAACAAATGTAATTTTGGTAAAACTATTAATTTTGTAATTCTTTCAATAATTTTTTTTCTAATGTCATTTTCAATAAAATTTTTATATCCATTGGCACAAAGTCTCTCAAAATTTTCAACTAATTTTTTTATATCCACATTTTCCAAAAATGATAAATCTATACCTGAATTGGAAATGTGTTTATCCAGCAATTTTAAAAACTCGTCACTTTTACTTATTACAATATTTTTATTTTTTTCATATAATAAGGCAATATTTTCTATATTCAAAAAATTTATTTTAGAAAAAGCCGAAAAATAATCTTTTTTTGTAATCTGTTCAAAAAAGTGTGTAACAACCGTCTGCACAATTTTCGATAACTTCTTCACTCGAAATTTTTCAAACATAAAACCTCCTTTATTATTTATAGTAAATTTTTTAAAATCAAACCTATGACTTATATCTACTTAATCTATCTCAGCCTAATTTTTTCATATTTAAAATATATTTCCATAACTTATAACACACGTTATTTTTATTTAATTATATAATGTTTTTGCACTTTTTACAATTAAATATTTTTATTTTGATAACCAAAGTATTTTTGTAATTATTTTTTTATTTTTTATTTATATTAAATTTCTATGAATTTTACATGAGTTTCGATTTTTTAACCAAAGTAACTGTTTATAATTAAATTAAAAATGTCATGATTTTTTGGGAATAAATTCAATTATTTGAGCATTAACAATAATCCATTTTATAATTCTAATAGAAAAAAATAAAATTGCAGAAATTAACTAAAATTGATATAATATTAGAAAATATAAATAAAAAAATAGAGGTGAAGTTATA
>CAUUWI010000031.1:0-14581 GCA_963548925.1 uncultured Leptotrichia sp.
GAATGAATTATTTTAATAATAATTGGAATGGGACTTATAAGGGGAGAGGAGATAAAACAAAAAATATAATTTATCAAAGAGATCCAAATAATAAATTTGGAAATTACGCAGGTGCAGACTATGGGCGAACTTCCTTGAAAAGAGTAATAGAGCCTATTTCGGCGATTCCGGTGGATGCGGCGGTTAAGCCTAAAAATATAGAAAAAATGCCACCAACATTTACTGTAGCTGGAGCAGATGGAGGATTTCCAAATTTTGAAACAAGAACAGTGCCAAGTATTTCAAGAATTGTAATTAATGAACCAGCTTCTATAGGTATGTTTACTCCACCAGCATTAAGCTTTGTTGGAACAGGATTTGGACAAGGAGATGCTATAGGTAGGATAGGAGACTATAAATATTCAACAGGATCTGGGACAGTAGTAATAGAGAATTTTGAGACGTATAATGCCAATAATTTTGTAGCTGAAATGACAGATAGTGCTTCTAATGCAACAGGAGGAAGTTTAACAGCAAGTGTAACTGCTAAAGAAGGTGGAAAAGGCTGGTCATTAGCACCTGCTGCTACAGTAAGTATTAATAATTCAGAAACATTTGGATCAAAAAATGCTTTCATTAATGATTTACGTCCACGAAGTGTAAGTTACAATGGAAATTATACGTTTAAAACAAATTCTACAGGTCAGAAAATATTTATAAGTTATAACCCTGCTGGGTTTATTAATGGTTCTGAACGTACAGTTTACGCTCCTGGTTCTACTAGTTGGACTGGATTTGGACAAAACTATACTTCTAGTTTGAATGGAGATTTAAATATAGAATCTAATGGTTCTGGAATTACAATAGGGGTAGAACATCAATTGTGGAATTCTTCTGTTAATACTACTGCTGACTTCTCAAATGGATATTCAACGTGGTTAATATCGAATAATGGTAAAATGAACTTGACAAGTGGAAAACAGATAATAGGAATTATGATTGATATTGAATCACAAGCAGATGATAGAAATGGATTAAGAAAGCAAAATAATGAACAAACTATTAATAGAGGAACAATAACAGTAGGAACAGGAAATAATACAACAACTGAAAGTATAGGAATAGACTTTGGTGATTATAATCCTTCTCCAACGATTCCTGTAGATGTAGAACTTGGGAATATTGTTGTAAATGATAACAGCAATTACGGGTTTAGAATGAGAAATCTAACGGCACATGCTACAGCGGGTACTTACTACAATGATGCTACTGTATTTGGAGGAAGTGGAACAGTAGCGGTTTATGGTACTCATAATGTTGGACTTGCTATTCAAAAATCATTATCAGCTAATGTTGCTGAAAGTCACAGCAATACAGATACAATTGCTCAAGGGGTTTTTACAACAACTGGAAACAAAAATTATGAAAGACTTATAGGAGATAATCCTATTTCAAATTATATTTCATTAAATGTAGATGTAAAAGGTCATGAAAATGTAGGTATCTTAAGAATGGCAGGATATTCTAATAATAATACAAATGATTTTATTTTCTTTGATACTTTTACAGATAATGCAGGAAATTCACAAACTGGAAATATCGGAACTTTCGATATAGGAAATACAGGTACAACACCTGATTCTACACCTGGTTACACTAGACACGGAGCAACAAAGAATATTTTATTAAGAACAGATGCTTATGGAATGCAAAATCAAGGTACAATAACTATTAATGGTTCAAATGGTGGATACACAACACATGCAAATCCTTTAAATCCTGCTCAAACAATAGAAGAAGCTGCGGGAAATATAGTTATGCTTGCTAATGGTAGCAATCAAAAAGTTATAAACTATGGAATAATTAATCAAACAAATGCTGGATTAAAAAATACAGTGGGACTTGTTGCATACAATGGAGGAAATGTGAAAAATGGAGTCTTGATAGCAGCAGATGCAAATAATGCAACAAATCATAATAGAAGAACAAAAAATGATACAGCTAGAACAAATGATATGATTGGTAAAATTGAAATGGCAGGTGCTGGAAGTATTGGATTATATGTTACTGGTGCTTCAACTGGAGAAAATAGTGGAGAAATAAAACTTACAAGCACTGATGGTAGAAATGTAGGTATATATAATGCAGGAACTACCACATTAACAGGTGCAGTACTTACATCAGGAACTTCTGATGGTAAAATAGAAGTGACAGGTAAAAATTCTGTAGGGTTATATAATGTAACTGGTGGTACTTCTAATATAAAATTAGCAGCTGGTGCAACGGGATTGAATGTAAGTATTACAGGAAATGACGGTGCTAGTGGGATTTATGCAAAAGATGGTACAGTAACGGCAGATGATAGTAAAAATGCAAATACAAATCCATCTTCTACAAACGGTGAACTAAAAATAAAAGTAACAGATAGTGGTATAGCTAAAGGTGTTGGAGTTTATGCTGAAGGAAATGCCAATGTTACGCTAAAACATTCTGATATTGATGTAAATAATGGAATTGGAGCAGGTGGTGGTGGAATCTATGCACTTGGAAATTCTAATGTGAATGTAGAAGGAGCTACTATAAAATATAACGGGGAAGGTTATGCTTTTTATACAGAAAATACAGGACATATAGATGCTAATAAATCTGAAATTACATTATCTGGAAAAGCAGTAGGACTTAATGTCGATGGTTCAACAGGTTATTCTTCAAATGTTAATTTAACTAATGCTAAAATAGATATTAATTCGGATGATGTAGTTCTTTTAGGAGTAAAAAACCCTACATCACTTAATTTAAGTAATTTTGACACTACATTACTTGCTGGTTCAGGAATAAATTTGGCAAATATAGGAGGAACATCTTCTAATTATAAAATTGCAGTACTTGATGGAATAAATAGTGGAAAATCATTTAAAATTGATCAAGTTCTAGATAAGAGTGAAGCTGTAATTCCTACGGCTATATCAACTGCTACCCAATCATATAAATATGTCAGAAATTTATTAGTACAAAGAAGTATTATTGATGTAAATGCAGATGTAAAAGCTGAATTAAGTTCGAGTGATGCTACAGCAATGCAATCTCCAAATGGTGCGGTTGTTGGACTTTACGTAACTTCAACAGCAGCTGCAAATAATAATAGTGAAACTGGAATCAATGTAAATAATGTTACAATAACTTCAGATCGGACAGATGCTGGAGCAGGAGCAATTGGATTATATACAGATTATGGTAAAATTAATATTTCTAATGGTTCAACTTTAAATATTGAAACAAATACATCAAATACTATAAATGATAAAGCAGTTGGAGCATATGCAGTAAATGGTTCTGAAATAAATAATAAAGGTACGATTAATGTTGGTGGAAACAAATCTATAGGACTTTTAGGACTTTCATATAGACAAGATTCGAGTGGTAATGTTGTTGGAAATGAATTTGGAAATGGAGACGAGGGAAGAATAAAAGTTAATAATGATGGTAAGTTAGTTCTTGATGGAAAAGGGGCAAAAGGAATACTGGTATATAATAATAGTAGTAGAGCTCCTCTTACATACACAAATAGTAGCGGAATAACTGTTCCACTTCCTACAAATATAACACCAGTAGCAGTAAATACAGCTACTAACGATTCAAATGGAATAATAACACTTACAGGAGAAAAAGCAGTAGGAATTTATGCTGATGAGGCAATTGCAACAAATAAAGGTATTATTGACTTACAAGGAACAAAAGGCCAAATAGGACTTTATGGAACAACTACTTCAGGAATAGCTGGAAGAAATTCTGTATTGACAAATGCCGCAGGAGGAACTATTAAAGTAGGAAATTCAACATTATCTGCAAATACTGATGTTCCAAATATTGGAATATTTACAGAATCTAACAATCAAGTTACAAATGATGGAACAATTACTATTGGAGATAATTCTTATGGAATTTATGCTAAAAATATAAGAGAAACTTGGAATTCTAAATTAACTGTTAATCAAAATGGTGTTGGAATATTTGCTATTGGTGAAGTTGGAACACCTGGAAATGTGACTATAGATATTGGAGCTAAAATAACTGTAAATAACAGTGTATCAGGAAAAGAAGGAGTAGCGGTATTTACTGGTAGAAATAATATTGTTAATGTAACTGATAATGGTTCTATTATGGATTTAAAAGATTCAACATTTGGTTTTGTATTGAAAGCACCAGGTTCATTTGTTAATACAAATACAGGAAATGTTACATTGGCAAATGATTCAATTTATGCTTATACAGATAACAAAGGAGTTAATATTACTAATAATTCTCCATTAACATCATCTGGTAATAGAAATTATGGATTATATGGAAACGGTGCGATAGTTAATAACGGAGTAATAGATTTTTCGACAGGAGCTGGAAACGTAGCAATTTATTCTACTGGCGGAACAGCTACAAACTTTAGCATAATTAAAGTAGGTGCTTCAAATACTGCAAATAAAGAATTTGGAGTAGGAATGGCAACAGGATATTATGATGAAACAACACATGCAATCTCAAATGAAGGAATTATCATAAACAGAGGAACTATTGAAGTAAGCAAACCAAATACAATGGGAATGTATGCAGTCGGTTCAAGTTCCAAGGCGATAAACTATGGAGATATTAATCTTTCTGGAAGTAATACAATCGGAATGTATCTTGACAGAGGAGCAGTTGGAGAAAACTGGGGTACAATCAAGACTGCAGCAGGAGGGCTTACAGCAGTAAAAGGAATTTATCTGGCAAATGGAAGTTATATTAAAAACTATGGAACAATAACTATAAATGCCTCAGATCCTAAGAGTGCAGGAATATGGACAGATACACAGTCAGTAGATAAAGCTGTGGAAAATGCAACTGGTACGAATTCTTCAGGAATACAGCAGACAGGAACTTCAAATTTACCAATGAAAGTAGTTACAGCTGATGATATGAAGGAAATGGGAGGAGTTACAATAAAAGTTCCGCCTAGATCAACAACAGTAACAGTTACAGACGCAAACGGAAATGCAATCCCAATAGCGAATATAGATACAAATGTTCCATCACCGAAAGCACCATTGGTAACAGTAACATCACCATCAGGAATAACAACATTAGACTTGTCTAAAATAGGATTAGGAAGTATACCATCTGCATCAAAGGCAACAAGTCTTGGAATGTATGTAGACACTTCCGGAGTGAATTATACAAATCCTATTCAAGGAATTAATAACTTGACAGGATTGACAGACATTAATTTATATTTCGGAAGTGAAGTGGCAAAATATACTACAGCAAAAGCAATACAGATAGGAGATAATATTTTAAAACCATATAATGATGCACTAGCTTCAGTAGTAACAGCTGGAACAACATTAAACTCAACTGCTGCCAGTCTTACTTGGATGGTACAGCCTACAAAAAATGCTGCGACTGGGCTTTTAGATAAAGTATATCTGGTAAAAATTCCTTATATGACGTTTGCTAAAGCTGGAGATGACCAAACTTATAACTTCTTAGCAGGGCTTGAAGAAAGATACGGGACAGAAGGCTTGGGAACAAAAGAAAAATCAATATTTGACAAGCTGAATAGCCTGACAGGTGGAGAAGGACACATTCTGGCTCAAGCAATTGATGAAATGAAAGGACATCAATATTCAAATATCCAACAAAGAATGTTTGAAACAGGAAGCGTATTAAGCAAGGAATTTGACTATTTGCAAAATGAATGGAGAAATCTGTCTAAAAACAGCAACAAAATTAAAGTATTTGGACAAAGAGGTGAATTTAAGACAGATACAGCGGGAGTTGTTGATTATACAAATAATGCTTACGGTGTAGCGTATGTTCACGAAAATGAAAAAATAAAACTTGGAGATAAATCTGGATGGTATGCAGGATCTGTTTACAACAAATTCAAGTTCAAGGATATTGGAAAATCACAAGAAGAGCAAACAATGATTAAAGCAGGAGTGTTCAAGACAATGTCGCCTAAGAAGGATTACAATGGCTCATTAACTTGGAAAATTGCCGGAGAGGTTTTTGTAGGACATGGAGATATGAAACGTAGATACTGGATAGTGGACGAAGTATTTGAAGCAAAAGGAAAATACACTACTTACGGTGTCGCACTTAAAAATGAAATTGGAAAAGAATTCAGAATAAGTGAAAACACAAGTATCCGTCCGTATGGAGCTTTGAACTTGGAATATGGAAAATATTCAGACTTTAGGGAAACAGGGCCTATGGCTTTGAAAGTAAAAGGAAATGACTACTTCTCAGCAAGACCAGAAGCAGGAATATCATTTAACTATAAACAGGATTTAGGTGTAAGAAACAAACTGACAGCCAGTTTAACAGTGGCTTATGAAAATGAACTGGGTGAATTATATGATGTTCAAAATAGAGTCAAACTGAAAGGAACAAAAGCGCCTTACTATAAACTTCGTGGAGATAAGGAAAATCACAGAGGAAATGGTAAGTTTGACTTGCACTTCGGATGGGATAACACAAGATTCGGAGTTACTGTAAACGGTGGATACGACACTAAGGGTAACAACGTGCGTGCCGGAATAGGATTTAGAGCCATTTACTAATTCTGGTTACTGATTCAAATAATTTGAAGAAGATTTGATTAAAAAAAAGACATGTACTTTAATAAAAATTTAGGGTACATGTTTTTTATTGATTAATCTCCATTTCTTCTTCAAATCCTTTTGGACTTTTCCCTTCCAATTTTTTCCCCTCAAAGTATACATTATTTTTATCTTTCCCATAATAACTATCTTGTTTCTCTCTTCAAAATTTTCAAAATTTCTCACATCCGCGTCCTTCACTTTCGACTTAATCTCATAATACGGCATTTCATAATAAACTTCTCCATTTTCCTTCAAATATTCTGCATTTGCAATACTTCCTGTAAAAATAAACAAAATTAGATTTCCTTCGTTTTCAAATAAAACGGCATAAGCAATTTAACCCCTTTTAAAAATTCCTCTGTCAAATCTTCCTTTAAATCTCCTGCTTTTTCAGGTTTTATATATTTTCTTTCAGCATAATCTGTATATTCGATTAATGGTTTATAATTAAATTTTTTAGTCATTGTAATCACTCCTTTTGTCTTGATTTTTTTTTAATTATATCATATTTCTAAAAATTTATTAAAATTATCATTTAAAAAAAACTGTACACTTTCCCTTTTAAAAATAGAAAAAATATACAGTTTTATTTTTATTATTTATTCGTTTCAAAATTCAATTTTTATAGCTAATTTTAGTTTAATGTCCTTTATGTTAAATATTATAATTACTCTACAGACTTATTTTTTTTATAGTCTATAATTTTATGTATATTTCCCACTTTCCTCTGCAACTTCCATCTGCACCGAAATATCCTCTTCCTCATAGTTAAAAACTCTTTCAATTCTATCTTTCAAAATTTTCAGATATTTTTCCCTATACTCTTCATTCCGTTGCATTTTGTTAACTTCACATTCCCAAAATTCAAAATTTGTCTTAGGAAAAGTTGCAATTTTACAATCTTTATGCCTATGCCAGAAACACCCCCGTTCACAAATATCGCTGTGTTATATTTCAAAATAAAAATATCAGGTGTTTCTGGAAGCTGTGAACAATTTACTCTATATCTATATCCTATTTTATAAAGCAATTTACGAATATAAATTTCAGGTTTTGTATTTTTGGATTTTATTCTTGCCATGTTCTGGCTTCTTGTGAGAGGTTTTTTCTTTTTCATTTTTTCATTAAACCCTCAATTCCTCCCTATCCTCCACAATCTCATCCTTATATCTATCCAAAATCGGATTAATCTCATTTTTCACAAAATCCTCAGTCTGCTGCCCAGCAAACCCAGTATAATTAGCTGAAACCAAGATTCCTTCCATGTCTTCCACTTTAAGTCCTAATCTACCGTCTTTTATAATTCTGTCAATTAATCTGTTAGGCTTCCCATTCAATTTAATTTCCTTTGTTTCTTCCATAGAAAGTTCTCTAATAATTTCATGAACTTCCTGTCTATCCATTCCTTTTTTTACTGATTCCATAATGATGTTTTCAGTTGCCATAAAAGGTAACTCTCTTTGAATGTTTGTTTCAATTACTTTTGGATAAACAACAACTCCATCCATAATGTTAAGCCAAATAATTAAGATTGCATCCACTGCTAAAAATGCCTGTGGAATTGAAAGTCTTTTACTTGCTGAATCGTCTAGTGTTCTTTCAAACCATTGTGTTGCGAAAACTAACGCACCTGTTTGTGAGCTTGAAATTACATATTTTGCAAGTGATGAGATTCTTTCACTTCTCATTGGATTTCTCTTGTATGCCATCGCACTTGAACCAATTTGATTTTTTTCAAACGGCTCTTCCAATTCCTTTAAATGCTGCAATAATCTAAAATCATTCGTAAATTTATGAGAAGATTGAGCAATATTTGACAATAAATTCAAGATTTGCGCATCTATTTTTCTATCATAAGTCTGTCCCGAAACACCTTGCTTTTTACTAAATCCAGCTTTTTCCGTAACCAGTTCATCTAATTGCTTTACTTTCTCAAAATCTCCTTCAAACAGCTCTTTAAAACTAGCCTGTGTCCCAGTAGTCCCTTTAACTCCTCTAAATCTCAAGTTTTCAAGCCTAAATTCCAACTCCTCAAAATCAAGAAGCAATGAATGAAGCCACAATGTCGCCCTTTTTCCAACAGTTGTAAGCTGTGCCGCCTGAAAATGCGTAAATCCTAAAGTAGGCAAATCTTTGTATTGCAATGCAAAATCTCTCATTTTTTCAATTAAAGTAAGCATTCTTCTCTTAACAACAAGCAACCCTTCCTTAATTTGAATCAAATCAGTATTATCCCCAACATATGCACTTGTCGCTCCCAAGTGAATGATTTTTCTCGCATTTTTCGCCTGTTCCCCATAAGTATGCACATGAGCCATCACATCATGTCTTAACTTTTTCTCAAACTCAGCTGCAACTTTAAAATCCACATCATCCTTAAATTTTTTAAGTTCCGCAATTTGCTCATCTGTAATAAAATCAAGCCCAAGTTCCTTCTCAGCCTCAGCCAAATTTATCCACAATTTTCTCCAAGTTCTAAACTTAAACTCAGGCGAAAAAATGTGTAACATCTCCTTACTAGAATATCTTTCCGCCAACGGATTTGAATATATACTCATATTTTCCATTTCTAATTCCTCCTACTTGTTTTTATTTTTTATTTATTTTTTTCTCAAATCAAAACATTCCACTTTTATCTTGAAAGGCTCTTTACATGTTTAGTTCACAATTGTAATCAAATTCTTTTATAACTTTTTATTTATTTCTATATACAGGTGTACATATATTAACTATCTCCTTTTCTTCAGGATACAATGTTACATCAAAACAATCTTTTTTTATAGAAATTTTTTCACTATACTTTTCATATGCAGTATTATAAAAATTCATGATAATAAATTTTAAGAACTGATACGGTGTTAATGCAGAAGAAACTGGAATCCTACAATTTTTATATTGACCTATTGTAAAATGTGATACTGGATGAATAATCGGACTAGATACTTTTTCACTAATATCAAAATCAAATCTCAACGGAACTGTAACTATTCTTTTATCTAGAATATCATTATAAATCTCATCTTCATAATATATTTCTGATTCATTTTGAAATAACTCTAAATCAGGGGCTGGGAAAAAACTTAATCTGTGATTTTCTATTTTTTTATTTTTAAAACGATATTGCATATGAATCAAGGCTCCATCTATCATTTTCATATTAAATATTCTTTGTTCGCATAATATTCTATACATTTCTTGATACGGTATATTCTTTAAAAAAATAGAACTATTGTTATTACAATTGGCAATATTTATTTCTTCAATCTTTCCAGGATGATTTTTTATCGACGGAAAATTTTGATCTTCACAAAGTGTAATTTCAATCATTTCTCTAGTCAAGTCATTAATATGCTTAAATACATCTTTTGCTGTCAACATAAAATTTTATTCTCCTTTTTCTAAAAGATTTATAAGACGCTCAATTTGTTCTTTGTTTAAGTCATCTTTAAAAATTTCTTTGTTTTCCAATCTATTAATTAATTCCCTCACATATAGTCTGCTTTTTCTTATTTCATTTTTTTCTCCTTCGCTTACATCTCTATTAATGATGTTCATCTTTTTTCTCTGTGATTTATCAGGATATATAAAATCTAAGGTGAAATTATTATTTTTTATTTTAGTATACTCTTTGATTAATTTTTTCATATCTTCACCTACACCCAAGATTCTAACCCAAGCTTTACTTCTTGTTATAGCTGTAAATAATTGATTTCTGATTTTGGCTAAATTATACATCGAATCATAACATGACTCAGCATTAATTATATATACCATAGCTGCTTCATTTCCTTTAGCTCTGTAAATTCCTGAAAAAGCTATAGAATTATCATTTTGAGAAAAAAATACATCTGGAGTTGTATCTACACCTGTGGTGTGAGAATTTATCCCTTGTTCGAAAAGTATACTTCGAATTGGTCCTACTGCTTTTTTAGTTGTTAAAGGATCAGGATTAATGATAATTATATCATCCGAACGTAGCTCATCTTTAGTTAAATTAATTTTTATTTGCTCAGCTACCCATAAATCTTGCTCTTCTTTAGTATCAAAAACTTTAAATTGAATTAAATCATCAATATCTGAATGAGCTTCTAAAAATTTTGGGCTACTTTCTGATGTCCTTTTCAGTACAACATGTTGTCCATCTTCCAATTCTCCTTGTTCTATTTCATAACCTATATCTAACCATAAAGAATTTTGTTCAAACATTTGAATTAGTCCAAAATCAGAATATATTCCAAATCCTAAGGCATGTGCTGTAACCAATGTTGGTCTTGAATTTCTATAACATTTTTCAAGAATAATATCTTGTTGAGGTTCACCTTCTTTGGAAATACCAAACTTTACTTTGGGAGTTCCATTTTCTAAATTTCCAAAGATTTTTTCAGGTGATGGTAATGATTGCATTCTTAAATTTTGTAATTCATCATACGCATAAACTAATCTTTTGGGACTTTTTAACATTTCATAACACATTTTTAAAAAACTTGGTGAGAAATCTTGCGCTTCATCAATCAAAATAACATCAAAAGTCTCTACTATAGTATTTTCAACTTCTGATAATGCTTTTTCACATATTTCTCCAAAAGGATCTTTTATTCCATACATATTTCTAGCTGTTATATAATCAAAATAGGGAACATTATTCAAAAAGCAAAAAGTATAATATATACCATTATTTTGCCCACCTCTTGAAGAACCCCAAGCATGTATAATTTGTAATTTTTCCCAATTAGGTTCTTCATTTGTTTGTTCTATATAAAAAGTATTAATTAATTTTCTTAATTCTCCCTTTAAAGATCTTGTATTAAAAGTTATTGCAATTTTCCATTCAGGGTGTTGAGCATGTAAATATGCTGCTTTTAATGCTAGAACAATAGTCTTTCCTGAGCCAGCTAATCCACGTATTCTTTGAACACCTTGAACTGTTTCTATTACTGCTTGACTTTGGCGATTATCCAAATTAGCAATTGAATCTTCTAAAGCTTGTAATTTAGCTCCTTTAGAATAAATATTTGAAATTTCTCTTCTTTTTTTACCTTTTCTAATAGTTGATACATATTGAAGTGCAGAAATTAATTTAGTGTAGTAATCCGAATTTTCTGAATTTAATTTTTTAATAAATTCTTCTAAATTATTGTTATTACATAATGGATAATCTTCATTCAAATCTTTCAAGTTTTTTACAAATGGAGCAAATGTTATTACATTTATATCCACACACAATTTTCTTTTGTTCATTAATTCTTTATATCCTCTTAATTTTGCCTCAACTTTATTTGCACAATCATCTTGAATATTTTGATAGTTATCTGTATTTTTGTTTTCTATTAAGTTAAAAATAATTAATCCTTTATCTCTTGAAATCCAAAGTGCATCTATAGAATATGCACCTTCTACTGTTCCTATAATAGGATACCCTATATACAATTCTCCTTGAAATTGATTATTATTTTGAAAATATTCTTTTAACTTTTCGCTAGCTAACGGTTTATTAGTTGCACCCATTATTATATTTACCATAGTAAACTCTCCCTTTTATAAAAATTAATTATTAAAGTATTAAAATTATAACTGTACATCTTTAATTCTATTTCACAAACTCTCCCAAATCATATCTATAAATATTCTGACTTCTTTCAGGCCCCACCGAAATCATCGAAACACGGCATTTTAATTTTTTCTCAATATATTCAACATATTTTTTACAATTTTCAGGCAAATCTTCATAATTTTTTATTTGTGTAATATCTTCTTTCCAGCCATCTAATTCATCATAAATTATTTTCAAATTTTTAGATTTTCTCAAGTTTCCAGGATAAGAATGGCATACTTTTCCATCAATTTCGTAACCTACTGCCACTTTTATTTTTTCAAATCCTGTCAGCACATCCAGTTTTGTCAATACAATGTCTGTCAAACCGTCAATCAAAACTGCATATTTTCCGATTACCAAGTCAAGCCATCCACATCTTCTTGGACGTCCTGTTGTCGCTCCAAATTCATGTCCCACTTTTCGTAAAGTTTCTCCATCTTTATTTTCTAACTCTGTTGGGAAAGGCCCTTCTCCTACTCTTGTTGTGTAGGCTTTCATAACTCCTAGCACTCTTGAAATTTTTGTTGGGGCGACTCCTGTTCCGACTGTTACTCCACCAGACGTTGGAGATGATGAAGTTACGTAAGGATAAGTTCCGTAGTCAATATCAAGCATTAATGCTTGAGCCCCTTCAAAAAGCACTACTTTTCCGTCTTCAATTCCTTCATTAATTTCCACAACCGCATCAATTATTCTAAATTTAATTTTTTCAGCAAGTTTCATAAATTTTTCGTAAAGTTCTTTTAGGTCAAAAGTTCCTTTACCATATCTAACTAACATATCGTTTTTTTCATTTACATTCCAAGTAAGTTTATCCCTAAATCTTTCTGGCTCCAACAAATCTCCGATTCTAATCCCATTTCTTGCAATTTTATCAATATAGCAAGGTCCAATTCCTCTCTGAGTCGTACCAATCTTATTTTCACCCATAGCCTCTTCCTTAGCCTTGTCAATTTCAATATGATAAGGCATTATTATATGAGCTCTTTCATCAATAAACAAGTTATCCAACTTTTTGCCCCTTTTTTCCAATTCATCTATTTCCTTCAGTAGTACTTCAATATCAATGACAACTCCAGCCCCAATTATACATTTCCCCATCGAATTAATAATTCCAGACGGAAGCAAATGCAAAATAAATTTCTCATCATTTACAATAACAGTATGCCCAGCATTATTTCCACCTTGAAATCTTACTACATAATCCGCTTTTGGAGACAATACATCAATTATCTTACCTTTCCCTTCATCTCCCCATTGTGTCCCTACAATTACAAAAGTGTTACTTCCCATATTTTATTCCTCCTAAATTTTTAGAAAAACTATTAATTTAAAGCCAATCAAATTTAAAAAATCTATCTAATTTAACCCGACTAAAATTTTACCTTTTTACTTCTTATTTTACTATATTTATTATATTTTTTCAATCAATTTGAAATTATTGATAAAATAATTTTTGCATAGCTAATCAAATAATCTACAAAAAAAGCAAGAATTATTTTTTTTAATCAAAACAACTCCTGCTTATCAATTTTTATTTATTTGTCAACAATTTATTTCCCCTCAAAATAATCAAGCACTTCCAACAAATTATCAAATCTTTTATAAACCAATTTTATAATTTCTTCAGTCGGTTTCAATTTATCTGGCACCATAATCGGAAATGTCCCAGCTGTATGTGCTGCCCTTACTCCATTGAACGAATCTTCAAAAACTACTGTTTTTTCAGGAGATACTCCAGCTTTTTCTGCTCCTTTCAAAAAAACCTCAGGATCTGGCTTTCCGTGAGTTACATTTTCTGCTGTAATAAAATGGGAAAAATATTTTTTTACATCTTTTCCTTCAGTTAATGCATTTGCCATACGTAAATCCGAGGAAGTAGCTAATACCATCTGTTTATTATTACTTTTTAAAAATTCCAATATTTCTTCTGCACCTGATTTTAATGGAACTTCACCTTTTAAAGCTTTCTCAAAAATATGAGCCTTAACTATCCCCATCATTTCATCATATGGAAATTCCTGTCCCAATTCTTCTTTATAAATTATTCTTGCACGTTCATCCGTAAGACCTGTTGTTTTTTCTATAATCTCATTTGTAATTGTGTATCCCATTTTCTTTGCAACTTCACGCCCATATTCCACATAAATTGTTTCTGTATCAAATAATAATCCATCCATATCAAACAAAAACAATTCAATTTCATCAAAAAATTTTTTCCCCATTAATATTTACTCCTATCTATTTTTTATTTTTCATTCTCAAGTATCGAAATAGAACGATGTGCAACAGAAGTTATCACTTCATTAAACTGCAATATTCCCACACTAAGAAATATCGCCACAGCCAAATGTTCCCCTTCCCTTGCCAG
>CAUUWI010000032.1:0-14528 GCA_963548925.1 uncultured Leptotrichia sp.
ATCTACGTCTCATATCATTAATTCCTACGAAGGCATCTGCACCAATTGTCCATTGTAATGCCCCGTTATGATCCTTCTTCGGTGACATTGTCTTAAATACTCCAGCTTTAAGCATAGTCTGATTTTCTCTTGATTTTCCAATGTCTTTAAATTTAAATCTATTTGTTACTGCTCCTGCATACCAACCACTTGAGTTACCCATCTTAATTTTTTGATCTTCATGAACGTAAGCCACTCCGTAGGCATTACTTCTGTAGTCGATAATTCCCGCTGTATCACTATTGTACTCATTTCTCATACCAAATACTTTAATTTTGTTATTTTGTTTAGACGGATTTCGCCAGTCATGTTTTAAATAAGTAAATTCTTTATCCAGTAATGAAGCTGTTTCGTTGATTCTTTGCTGCGTATTTCCGTATTGGTGTCCCATCATTTCGTCAGTTGCTTGATAGAATAGGATTTTTTCATTTTTACCTATATTATTCAACTTCAAAAATAATTGTTTTTCTCTTGAATCTAGACTTTCTACACCATATCTTTGTTCCAATCCATCTAAGAAATTGTATGTATCTGATGAATTTACAGGCGTTATTTCATTTCCTGCAAATTCTGTATATGGTCTTTTAGCTAAATATAAATTATTTATGTAACCTGAAGGACCTCCTAATGTCGCTGTTGCCATCCATGTGAAAGAACCTGAATAGATGTTCCAATTTGTTATTCCGCTTTGGTCGATTGTATCATTGTATGGTTTTAATATGTCATCACTTACTTTTATATATTTGCTGTTTGAAACTTTTGTTGCCTCTGTACCAATGATTAAATCTGCTGCATCAGTTACAGTTGCCAAGCCTCTTATCGGATTTGTTCCCCTTAAAGTATCAATATACATTCCAAGTGATGAAGTTAGCATATCTCTTTCACCTACAGTTAGTGTTACAGCTTCAGGTGTTACTGGTATTCCATTTACTGTTATAGTAGCTTCTGCGGCTCCTTTTGGTGCATCTATTTTCACTGCTCCTGCTTCTTTTGATGTCGCTGTTCCCGGACTTCCTGTTTCTGTTTCTCCATTTTCAGCAGCTCCACTTGCTCCTAATGTTATTGTTCCTGTATTGTGGATAATTCCTCCATTTGCTTGAAACATCGCTATGCCGTCTGGCGACTCTATATGTATTGTTCCTGTGTTATAAAGTGTCGCACCTTTTCTGACAACTACACCTACTACTGCTTTAGGTTTTTCTCCAGCTGCAGTTGGGATTGTCTGAATTACACCGTCGTTATATCCTTTTGCCTGTTCATCCAAATACATTCCTACAACGCCGTCTGCACCAAGATTTATAGTTCCTGTAGCGCCATTTCTTGCAACAGAGCCGTTTCCTGTGGCGTACATTCCGATACTGTCGTTACCCTTTATATTTATCGTTCCATTGTTTATAACGGTTCCTTTATCTGTAGTTCTGTATCCCGCTGCCATTCCTAATGAATATTTTCTGTCATCAGGATTCGATGGAGAAATATCTGATGTTCCTACTGAAATAACTCCGCTATTTGTAGCTGTTCCTCCGCTAATACTGTAAATTCCAACATTTCCTATTCCTGATGAAAAATCAATGTTTCCTGTGTTTGTTACAGTTCCTGCTGAATAAATTCCGTAATTTTCATTTCCTGTAGAAGTTAAATTTGTATCATTTACCACAGTAGTGGCTTTATTATTGTAAATGTAAATTGCTTTATTTCCTAAATTTACTGTAGGTACGGTATTTGTACTTACAATTGTATTTCCTGCTCCCACATTTACTATTCCAATTGAATTATCTCCTATATTCAGTGTCGTTCCACTATTTGTTATTGTCTGTCCTGTTCCTGCCGTATAAACCGCTACAGCTTCATCATTTCCAACTGTTATATTTCCGCCTGTCAAGTTTACATCTCCACTTTGAGAATAAATACCTATTCCTGAATTTCCAACTGTTATATTACCTGAATTTTGCACTTTATATCCGTACATTCCTATTGTGTTATTCCCTGATATTATTGAACCTGTATTTTCCATAGTTACATTTTGAGAATCCGTATAAATACCGACATTAGGATTTTTCATCGAAGCTGAATCTCCCAAAGTTATTGTACCACTGTTTTTTGCGGTATAAGCAGGTGTTCCAGTCGCATAAATGGCAGTATTTCTATCTCCTGTCATTTTTATATTTCCTGCATTTTCTAAAACTGTTCCCGCCGCAAGTGTGGCATCAGGTTTATATGACATTGCGACTGAATCATTTCCCGTAGTTTCAATAATTCCTGTTATATCATTTTTTATAAATCCAGCATTAGTAGTAGAACCTTCTGAATACATACCTGTTGAACTTGAACCAATAGTAATATTACCTTTATTTGTCAACTGTGAATCATAAGTCCCGTACATTGCTGTAGAGTTGTCTCCAAGTTGCATTTTTCCAGTTGTGTCGTTAATAATTTCTCCAAATTTCGTATACATTCCTGTAGAACCTGTGCCACTTAAATTTATATTTCCTTTATTTGTTAATCTCACTTTATCTCTAGTATATAAACTAGAATTATTTTCTTGAGCCATGGCGACTTGATCAGCTTTAGTTCCTGTTATAGTTTTAGTATTTTCATTTGTTATTTTTGAATTTGAAATTTCAAGCTGATTGTAAGGGTCTGAAGCATTGTCTAAATTTACGTGATTATTAATAGAAAGCTCACTTAGATAGAGCATAAATGATTTCATACCATTGTCAGTAATATGTGCTCCAGTATATGTACTAAATCCACTAGCTGTTGTATCTGTTAAATCCATTTTTACATTTTGCGCTATAAATAATCTTGAACCTGGATCCATAGTTAAATATAGATTACTTAAAGTTCCTCCAAAATTATTTGCTGCCCAACTTGTTATTGCAGCCTTATCAAATTTATTACCACTTCCTACATAATAAAATGCGGTTCCCCTTTTATTGACATCTGTATCACCTTTTATAGTAGCATCCGTATGAAAATTTATTAAAAATTTCCCTGACCCATTTTTACCATTATAAAACAACAATGATTTTTTACCAGTTTCAGCATTTCCTGTTCCATTTAATGTTATTGTAGAAGCATCTGAAGCGTCATAGTTAACCGCCCCATCATATGCTTTTACAGTATGCTTGCCTATGGTTACCTTAGAGTTTTCTCCTGCATATATTCCAATTGATTCTTTTCCTGTAACATTTATATCTACTTTTGTATTAGGTTGATTGAACTTTGAATTTTTTCCGACAACCATACCGTAAGAACCTCTTACTCTATTTTTTGAATCAGTATACACACCCGCTGCTGTTGTTCCGTTATTTACAGTAATAGAGCTAGGAAGTGATCCAGATGCATTTACTACAGCATTCTCAGTATTATTGTCCCCAACGATTATACCTGCAACTCCATTACCTTGAGATGTTATAGCTCCAGCATAATTTAATGTACCATTTGTAATAAGCACACCTGTTGAACCATCTCCCGTTACTGTTATATTACCTGTTGAAGTCCCATTTGGATTATTTGAACCTTTTGCCATATATATCCCAACATTGTTTGAATCTCCAGTACCTTTTAATTCTATTTCTCCCTCATTTTCAAGTTTTCCCCCTTTATTAACTATACCTATTCCATTAATAATTGTCTTTCCACCAGCTGTTTTTATTTTTGCACCAGTGGCATTGGTAACGTCAGCATCTGTTGAAACCAATCCCATTGAAGAATCTCCACTCAAATAAATATTACCATTATTTATAGCTTTAGGATTCTTTCCAGAAACATCATCTGTTGAAACTTTACCTTTTTCTACTCTCATCGCAATATTTTGTTTTTTAGCTTCGCTGTGCACATTAATTGTTCCCTTTGAAGTATTAGTAATGTCATCATTTGCATTTACAATAAGAACCATACCTGTGTTTGCTTTTCCACCTGAAACATTAATTGTTCCCTTATTTGTAACTTTATTATTCCATGCTCTTATTGTTGAATTTTTGTTTTTATATGCTTCATTTTCAATAACTGCAATTCCAGAAGAAAGTGAATTGTCATTTCCATTATCTCCACTTATATTGATTGTCCCTGTATTATCATTATCCATTGTACTTGCACTTGATGTTCTTGAAGACCATTTCATACCGTAACTTTCTTTTCCCCCCATATTTATATTTCCACCATTTTTTACCACTACCTTAGGTGAAAAAGAACCATGTGGAGCAAAAATTTGAATTCCAATTGAATTTTCACCATTAAAACTGATAGTTCCTAATTTATTATTTGTTAAATTATAATTATTGACCTCAGTATTTTCTAATGTTAAAATCAAACCAATTTTATATCCTGTAAATCCTTTTGTATTTTTAACAGTAATTGGTGGATTAGATGTACCAAAATTTGCAAGTTCTAAACTTTTAGATGTTCCAACAGGGAGAAGTGTCTGTAATTTCGTATCATTTGGCTCAGCTGCATCTGTTATAGTTCCTTGATTTTCTATTTTTCTTGTTCCAGAACCTACATTATCAGTTTGAACTTCAAATCCTACCACTAATGGTCCTATTAAATTTATTTTCCCTTTATTTACTAATGTTCCATCCTTAACGTTATCGAGTGTTGCTATTCTTGAGCCACCAACCAAAAAGTCATGAGCATTATATGTTCTTCCAGCATTACTTTCATTAGCTCTTTGAGCTCCATTAAGAGGATTTATAGAAGTTATGGTTAAATCATTATTTAAAGTAGTAGTTCCACTTGTTGTATTACCTGTAACATCAAAGTACGAATATAAAAGTGCACTATTTCCTCCTGAATTATTTGCCCATCCGTACCTCAAAGAAGGATCGTTATTTGTAATATTTGTAATTGTATTATTACCATTTGAAGAATATGAACGTGGAGTCCCTATTTTAGAAGCAGTTCCATATCCGTATTGTCCTCCATTTGTATTATATGAATTACAACCAGTAATATTATTGCAATAAGATCCCAATTGTATATTAAAAGTTGGCGGTGCTGGTAAATTTGGAACATCTGGATTGCTAATAGTAGGTTTTGGAGGTGTAAAATCAATTGCCTTAGGTAATTTTGGTGTAACTGCTGTTTTAGCTGGGATTGTTATTGCTTCTTTTGATATATTTCTAGGTTTTATCCCTGCTGTCAATTCTAGTGTAACGATTGGTTCTGGTTGTCTTATATTACTTGCTATACCATACCCTGACTTGATTCCTTCTCTGTTGCTTGAAGATGCCGATCTTGGATTTCTTCCTCTCGATAAAAGGCTGTAATTTGGACTTTCAGGAGTAACATATCTATTAAATTCATTTGTGTCTCTTTCAAACATTCCTTCATATGGATACTTCTCCTTCTTATCCCCTCTACCTTTATAAGTCCCACGCCAATTGTTATAAAAATAATTCATTCCATATTGCCAGCTGCTCCAAGGTGATTTTATAACATAATCCCCCTGTTCCATTAACTGAATCAGTTCAAGATTTGTATTTCTTAATAATTTATTGTTTTGCTGTCTCGTTTCCTTAACTTTTTGATTTATAGTCTTGATTGATGTGAAAATCTCCTACTTCTGACTTTCTATGCTTTTATCTATGCCTGCTGAAAATAAATTAACAGATAACCAATTTCCGCATAATAAAAATGAAACCAATGCAGAATCCGTATACTTGAAATCTTTACATTTTTTCGCAAAAGACTTTAAATCTTTTTTTAATTTTAATAAATTTTTTGTCATGATGTATTCTCCTATTTTAATTTTAAATTAATTATATTAATTTTTATAAATATTACTATGAAACTCATAAAAATCAATATGTATTATAACATAAAGATAACTAAAATTGAAGGAAAACTTTTATTTATTTTTTTTGATTTTAATTTAATTACGTGGTATATATTAGAAAAATCATACAGTTATATCTAAAATAATTGAATTTTTTAAGAAAATAAAAATCTAAAATATAATGGGGGATATAAGCTAAATGAAGATAAGAACTTATAAAATGATAGTAGATAAGTCCAACTGTTAAATAATAAAGAGTGTATAAAAATTATTTATTGTATATGAATATTATAATTATGAAATAAATTTACTAAAAATTTATAGCTTCAAAAGATTTTTTTAAAGTTTTTATTTTGCGTTTTAAAAAAAATAGAGTATAATTATAAAGAAGGGTATAATATGAAAAAAAAATATTTAACCTCAATTTCTGTAACAACTTTACAACGATATGAAAGCAGTGAAATATCTTGTATTCCTATTGACAGAATTGTAGCTTTATCAAAAATATATAAAATAAATCCAGAATATTTAATGGGATTCAAAACGGAGAATATTTTGTCTAAAGAAAGGCTAATTAATGATAACAGGGTATAAAAATGTCTTTGATTACGATGTTGTTAAAGGATGCTATTGAGGGGTACTAATTGAAATAAATCACTGAATGTAAAATTGAGGATCCTAAGAATAATTTATATAGAGCATAGAAATTTAGGATAGTATTACATATTACAGAAATAAAAGAAAAAAATTGTATAATTTATAATTTTGAACTATAGATTATTGAACGGATCTGCTGTAAAGAGTATTAATATGACAAAGTTTAGAAAAATATTTTTTCCAATAATTTTCAACAAATCTAATTAAAAATAATAATTCTGCGAGTGTGATGGAATTGGTAGACATGCTATTTTCAGAGGATAGTGGCAGTAGCCGTACGGGTTCGACTCCCGTCACTCGCACCAATTCTTAATAACAAATTAAAAAATATTCCCTAACATTAACTGTTTCTAACTTCTTCCTCACAGCGTCCCTTGTATATTTTGTATCTTTAATAGATTTTTAATTTCACTCAAATCTTCATTTTTTTTAAAGAAATCTTCATAAAATTTAATATTTTTAATGCTAAACATTCGTTCTAAATATTTAGTAATTTACCTTTTGACAATTCTATAGTTTCTTCTATTTAAATATATTTTCAAAATTTTTAGTAATTAATATTTTGCTTCTCAAAATTTATGTTTAATTTTATCATAATTTTGTAATTATTGTAACAAATATTTGTACGTGAAAATCCCCTTTACATTTTCTAATTTTTCTATTATACTTTAACTATATAAAAAAATGGGAGGATAAATAAAATGAAAATTGCCGAAGCTCTTATTTTGCGTGCCGATATTCAAAAAAGAATTGCACAGCTAAAAACAAGACTTAATAATAATGCCAAAGTTCAGGAAAATGAAAAACCTACCGAAAATCCTGAATTTTTATTAACTGAGTTAAATAACTTAATTTCTCAATTAAATAAATTAATAATAAAAATAAACAAAACTAATACTCTTTCAAAAATTGATGGAATTTCATTAGTCGAATTAATTGCAAAAAAGGATACACTTTCACAAAAAGCAGGAATTTTACGTGAATTTATCGAAATAGCAAGCCAAAAAGTAAATCTTTATTCTGCAACAGAAATAAAAATCTTTAGTACGATTAATGTGCCAGAACAGCAGAAACAACTGGATAAATTATCTAAAGAAATCAGGGAAACTGATACAAAACTACAGCAGGCAAACTGGACTATTGATTTAATTGAAGAATAAAAAATATAATTCTTAAAAAAATAGATTTTAGGTGTAGATATTATTAAGGTGAGCATAAACCTTTGGATATTAGGGGAAAAAATATCTTATAGAGTGAAGTAATGCGGGGAAGTTACAAAATTATGATTAATCCCAGTATTGTTACATCTGTACAAATTACTGTAAATGTTACTACCATATGTTAATTAATAATATTGAGGTTGGGTTGCGGGATTTATTTTAGTTATGTAAAAAATAAATTTATTAAGGAGAGAAAATAGCATTATGAAAAAAATCGGTCTTGTGCCACGTTTAATCATCGCAATAACACTTGGTATCTTGCTAGGATTAGTTTTACCAAGTCCAGTTATTAGAGTTTTTGTAACTTTTTCGTCATTATTTAGCAAATATCTGTCATTCGTTATTCCGTTTATGATAATCGGATTTGTTGTGACAGGAATTTCAGATTTGCGACAAGGAGCGGGAAAATTACTTGGAATTACTACTTTAATAGCTTATCTTTCTACAATTATTGCAGGAAGTTTAGCTTACCTTATGGCAACCAATATTTTTCCAAAAATTCTTAATTTTGCCTCATTTAAAGCAGTAGAACACCCTGAAAAAAATCTTTTAACACCTTATTTTGACATTCCACTTGCACCAATGTTTGATGTAACTTCAGCAATCGTTTTCGCATTTATAATGGGACTTTCAATCAGCTGGCTTAGAAACAAGGGGGAAGGGCAGACTACTTACAATCTTTTTCGTGAATTTTCAAAAATAATTACAAAATTACTAAGTACATCAGTTATTCCGTTGCTTCCAATCTACATTTTTGGAACATTTATGAATATGACTTACAGTGGACAAATGTTTGCAACACTTTCTATTTTTTTAAAAGTATTCATCTGTGTAGTAATTTTACACGTTTTATATATTTCAGCATTATTTACATTTGCTGGAGGACTTTCAGGAAAAAATCCATTTGTTTGCATGAAAAATCAGATTCCAGGCTATTTCACAGCTCTTGGAACACAATCTTCAGCCGCTACAATCCCAATAAATCTAGAATGTGCAAGGCGAAATGGAACATCACCTGAAATACGTGAATTTGTAGTTCCTCTTTGTGCCACAATCCACTTGGCAGGAAGTATCATCACAATTACAAGTTGTGTCATTACTGTTCTTATGATGAACAATATGCCTTATGGCATTTCAACAATTTTCCCATTTATATTAGTTCTAGGAGTAGCAATGGTAGCCGCACCAGGAGCACCAGGTGGAGCAATAATGTCTGCACTTCCATTTCTAGGAATGGTTGGAATCGCTTCAAACAGTCCATTAGCTTCACTGCTAATCGCTCTTTATATAACACAGGACAGTTTTGGAACAGCGGCAAATGTATCTGGGGACAATGCTATTACCATTATGGTAGATTGGATTTATCATAAATTTATAAAAAACAAATAATTTTAAAAATTCTCATAATTCTTTAATAAAAATATGATAGTATTTAATTAATAAAGGAAAAGATAAAAAATAATGAAAAGAGGTTTTTAAAATGAAAAAAAGAGTTTTTTTAGTTGAAATTTTTACAATTTTTATTTTTTGTTGTGTTTTTTTGAATGCGGCTGTGAAAAAAAGAGTAACTGTTGGCACTAATTTGAACGAAACTTCGTGGAAATTGACAGAAATCAGGAAAAATGGAAGAAGTTCTTATATTTCGAGAAATACAAATATTACAATTAATTTTTCAAAAAATAAAATTAATGGATCTGGTGGAATTAACGGATATTCAGGAAATTATAAAATTAACAGAAATTCCACTCTTTCTGCTACAGTAACTTCAACTTTGATGGGAGGTCCTACGGATTTGATGAATCTTGAACAAGACTTTTTTGATATTTTACAATCTAATCCGGTAATTAAGCATAATAAAGATACTTTAACTTTGGTTAATAATGCTGGAGATATTTGGACTTTCAAAAATCCAAATGCAGTTAATCAGAGAGACAAGGATTCACTTTCTCTTTCAGGACTGAAAAGAAAATTATTGAATACTAGCTGGAAACTTATTGATATTTCTGACAAAAATATGAGAAAGATATTAACAACAAACGAAATAAGAATTACACTTAATTTTTCAGAAGACAGAATACACGGTGACTCAGGAGTAAACAACTATTTTTCAAATTATGTAATGACATCAGATAACATTGTAGTTGGCCCTATCGGATCTACAAAAATGGCAGGACCAGATAATTTTATGAAACTTGAAAGCCAATATTTAAATATTTTACAAAATTCAAAAAAAATTAAATTAAACAATAACCGTTTAACTTTTACGACAGATGATGGAAAAACATTGACATTTAAAGAAATGTAATATTTTTATGTTTTGTGCTATTTACTTGCAACTTATATTTTTTATCTAGAATGAAAAAATATCTGTTATGAGGTAAATGGCACTTTTTTTATATTTAAAATTTTTCAGCTAAGTCAGTAAATATAGGTAATTGATTATAAACTAACTTTGGCATTTTTTATTTTGGCAGAAATAATCAATTTACTTTTTTTTAAATAAATGATACAATTATCGTATTGAAAAATTCTCAAATAAATAAAATCAAGCTGATAAAAATTACATAAATATAATATTTGAGTTTAAAATAGTTTTGCTATGACAATAAAATAAATTTTGAAAGGAATTAAAAAAAGTATATGAAAAAAAATAAGTTTATAACAGCTGTCTGTGTGGTATCAGCCTTTGTAAGTTCAAATTTACAGGCAAAGACCACAAAAAGTAAAAAGGTTAGTAGTACCAGCAGTTTAAATAAAAATTCAAGCGCTAAAAAAAGCCATAGTGGAAAAAATACAGGGATTTACAGCATCCCATCAAAAAACACAAGTCCTCTTCTTGAAACTAAAATGTCAGAATTAAGACAAAAGCATACTAAAGTAATGGCTTCAGGCTCAGCTAAGGAAAAACGTAAAGTTGCCATAGAAAAAAAACTTTTAACTTCATACAGTAAATGGAAAGGTACAAAATACAGATTAGGCGGAGATTCAAAAGACGGTATTGACTGTTCAGCCTTAACACGTAGAGTTTACCGTGAAACTTTTAACCAGGAATTACCAAGAGTTTCAACTCAACAAATAAAAAAAGGGCCAAGAGTTGCGGGAAAAGATTTAAAATCGGGAGATATTGTGTATTTTAGACCTGATAACAGAATAGATCATACAGCTGTTTACGTTGGAAATTCAATATTTATCAATGCTTCATCTTCAAAAGGGGTTGTAGTGTCTTCACTTCAAAGTCCTTACTGGAAAAAATATTTTAAATATGGAGTAAGAGCTCATAAAGTTTAATCAAGAGAAAAGATTTATATAAAAATAATATTATGTCTTTATTTTGTTGTAAAGAAAAAAAACTTGACAATTTAAAAAAGTTTTAGTATAATTACATATACTTAAAATAATAGATTTCGAGTTATCAAATAAATGGAGGTAAAATTTAATGTTAAAATTAAGATTAACTAGATTAGGAAGAAAAAAAGTTCCTTTTTATAGAATAGCAGCTATGGAAGCTTTAACAAGAAGAGATGGGAAAGCAGTTGCTTACCTAGGAACATACAATCCACTTGCTGAAGAAGGAAAGCAAGTAGTATTGAAAGAAGAAGAAATCTTAAAATATTTATCAAATGGAGCTCAGCCAACTGAAACTGTTAAAAGTATTTTAACAAAAACTGGTGTTTGGGCAAAATTCCAAGAAACTAAGAAAAAATAGTTATAAAAAGGCACTTTATAAAGTTATATTTTGTATTTGCCATAGCATTTGCCCTAATTTTTAATTTTATCTTTAGGGCAAATCTTTTTAATTATAAATTTTTATTTTATAATAAAAATACTGATAACATAAATTCGTTAGAAAATTTTCTTTTAAAAATTTCAAATATCTACTGCACATACACTCCAAAATCTTTATTATCAACAAGAATTTCAATATTCTGTTTTTTATTTAATTCTGGATAAATTTCTGTCAAAAACCATTTTACAAGCTCCTCATCCCGCTCCACTTTTGTATCATTATTTACAAATACACTAAGTGCAATTTCGTCAAAATACTCCTGAGCAAGCTCTATATCACGCAAAATCATTTCCTTTGTCTGCCCTTTTATGCAAATCATAAAAAGCCCCATTTTATATTCCTTTTTTATTTTTTCCAAAACTTTATTATTTGTAACAAAATTCTTGGTAAGCACTTTTGTACGAAATTCATTATCAAAAGTTTCCATTCCAATAGCAAACCGAACTTCCTGATCACTAAAATATTCTCTAATTTCATTAAGCCTATTTATATATCCAAAATATGCTTCAAAATACAATATTTTGATATTTTTTTCTAGGCAGACTTCTTTAATTTTAGAAAGCGTAAAATCATTAAGCTCAAAGACGGAGCCAGAATTTATAACTTGTAAAGCCCCTTTTTTACCAGTAATCTGATTAATCACCTCCAGATTTACCCTGTTCATTTCTTCATCATCATCTGTATTGTCCAAAATATAATTACAAAACGCACATTTTCCGTATGCACAGCTAAATCCTTTTAAAAGTACAATTTCTCTAGGATTTTTTTCTTTTATTACACTATATCTTATCATTTTTATTCCTTTTTATTAATCTTCATTTACTTTTCCGTTATTTTTCCAAATTGTTGCAATATACACAAATGGAGTATCCAATAGCGAAATTATTACTTTTAGAAAATATGTAGAAAATATAATCACAATTATTTCTTTCATTGAATAAACACCTAAAAATGCCATAAATGAAAATACTATATTATCAAGTATCTGGCTTAACATCGTACTTGCATTATTTCTGATCCATATATCCTTAAAACTTGGACGTAATTTTCTTATTACTTGATAGGACCAGATGTCGAAGGCTTGTGAGGCTGCAAATCCTGTTACACTTGCTATTGCCAGTCTTGGCATAAATCCAAACACCTGACTTAAAGCACCTTGCATAGTATCCGATGGTGCAACCTGTATTTTTAAAACAATTTGCATAATAAACGTTGTAAACAGCATTGAGGCAAATCCAAGCGAAACAACTTTTCTGGCATATTTCTTCCCTTCATTTTCCGAAAGAATATCCGATGCCAGATAAATCCCTCCAAATGCAATATTTCCCATAGTCGTATCTACACCAAACAATGTCATCATTTTCCCAACCTGAATATTTGCAACAACTATTGAAAGCGGTACAATCGAAAGTAGTCCAGCTTTTCCCCAAAATCTATAAGCCAAAATAACCACTGTAAAGTTAAGCAACAAGTATCCTAGCCACATTAATTCATTTATTCCGAACTGAAAATTTCTAAAAAATTCCAAAATTTTTCCTCCTTATAATTTTTATTTTTTATTATTCATTAAATTTTTTCCTATTTTTTAGACAAATGAAAAACACATACTATCCTTTTGAATAATATGTGTTTCCAAAAGGTTTTTTTTATAGATGGATTTTCCCAAACATCATTATATTTTTTGCTGCTATTACTTATAGTTATTTTTATTGATTCTTATTATACAAGTATTTAACAAAAAATGCAAGAAAATAATATTTATTAAATTTTTTTTAAAGAAATGATTTATCTCCTATAAATTGAATAATGAAAACTATTTTAAAAATTTAGTAAGAAATATTTTTTATATTATTTACAATATTTTGAATATCGTCCATTAAAAAATGTTGTTTTTCTTCTGAATACATATGTGAAAAAAGTAAATTCAGATTTTCTTCAAAATTTTCAGGTAAAATTTTACATTGTTTTTTACAAAATTGAACTAATCGTTTTTCACCTGGATGTGTTATTTCATTTATCGCAAATAATAAATCGAAATATGAAGCTAGAAATTCTGTTGTTCGATGGTTTATGCTAACAAAATCTTTTCTTGAGATTGCTTTTTTTATTTGATTTGGGTATGCTGGCATTGAAGAATCAATTAATTCCAGCTGTCTTTTTATAATGTTTTCTTTTAGCTGTTTTGGATAGTTTATTGAATATTTATTTTTGTATTTTTCAAGTTTTCCATTTTTGTCATATAAGATTTTGCAAGTGATTAGATTGTGCCACATACAAGTTGTGTAAGAATTGCTTGGCTGACATTCGATAACAACTCTTTCGATTCCTTTCATAAAATCTTCCATATCTCGATAAAGAATATCAATTTCAATTCCGTCGTTTAAGACACAGTTGTCCTCGTACTCCCAAAAGCTGTTTCCAATTTCCATATAACTGCAAAAATTTTTTAGAATATTTTTTCTTTTTTCTTCGTTAATTGGTGAATTTACATAAAGGTACACATCGTAATCTGATTTTTCATCATAATTTTCTCCCGCTCGTGATCCTCCCAATGCTATTGCCTCAACTTCTTCCAATAAAGATAGTTCTTTAAATAATTGTTCTACCATTTTTCCTCCTAAAATTTTTATATTTTAATTATGTTAACAAATGTATTTTATCATTAAATCTTTAATTTTTCTATAATTTTTTGTTTGATTTAAAAATATTTATAAAAAAATAATTTGATTATCAAAATAAATAATGATATAATATTCGTGAATTTTAAAACAAGTTCCAAAATTTTTTGAACAAAATTATAAGCTATTTAAAAAAGAAATCCAATCATTAATCAAAGTAATTTTTAATGAATTATTTTATTCTTCCAATGTCATATTTACTGGACAAAAATATATGTATGAGTTATAATAATATAAAAAATATATGATTGGAGAAATAACTGTGGATGTACATCATTTAAAAATTTTCTTTGAAGCTTGCAAGGAAAAAAGCTTTACTAAAGCTGCAAAAAATTTATTTATAAGTCAATCTGCGGTATCAATACAAA
>CAUUWI010000033.1:0-14479 GCA_963548925.1 uncultured Leptotrichia sp.
TTCCAGGAACTGCAATAAAAGGAATTAAAATTGAAGGTGTATTAAATGAATTTTCAACAATTGAAGGTGTAAAAGAAGCGGTTACAGATATTATTTTGAATGTGAAGGAAATAGTAGTTGAAGCTGACGAACCTGGCGAAAAGAAAATGACACTTTCTGTAAAAGGGCCGGCTGTAATTACAGCGGCAGATATTCATGTAGAACCTGGATTAAGAGTTATAAATCCTGAGCAAGTTATTATGACAATAACAACTGATAAACAGATTGACATAGAATTTCTTGTGGATTCTGGAGAAGGATTTGTAGTTTCTGATGAAATTAATACTGATGGATGGCCAATAGGATATTTGGCAGTTGATGCGATTTATACACCTATCAAGAGAGTAAATTATAGTGTTGAGGACACTATGGTTGGACGTGTTACAAACTATGACAAGTTAATTTTGGAAATTGCGACAGATGGAAGCATTGAAATTAAAGATGCTTTATCTTATGCAGTAGAATTATTAACTTGGCATTTGGAACCATTTACAAATATTGGAAACAGTATGAGTAAATACAGAGATAATGAGGACGAGGTAGCAGAAACTGATACCGAAAGTGAAAATAACATTGAAGATATGAAAATTGAGGAGCTTGACTTTACGGTACGTTCTTATAACTGTTTAAAAAAAGCGGGAGTAAATACAATTTCAGATTTAACTTCAATGACTTATAACGAATTATTGAAAATTAAGAATTTAGGGAAAAAATCACTAAATGAAATTATCGATAAAATGAAAGAACTTGGTTACGATTTAGGCGATAACGTAGGCAGTGAAGAGTAATCATAAAAAAAATTAAACTAGAATATAGAATAAAATCTTAAACGAGGAGGGAAAATGAATCATAATAAATCATACAGAAAATTAGGTAGAAGAACAGACCATAGATTAGCTATGCTTAAAAATATGACAATTTCTTTAGTGAAACATGAGCAAATCGAAACAACTGTAACACGTGCTAAAGAATTAAGAAAATTCGCTGAAAAAGCAATTACTTTAGGGAAAAAATATAATAATTCAACTGATGCAGCAAGAAGAGTACATTTGAGAAGACAGGCTTTTGCATTTTTAAGAAATGAAGGAGCAGTTGCAAAAATCTTTAATGAAATTGCACCTAAATACGCTGAAAGAAATGGTGGTTATACAAGAATCATCAAAACAGCTGTTAGACGTGGAGATTCAGCTGAATTGGCAATTATTGAATTAATATAATAATTATAATAGTTAAAAGGCATAGGTTTTATACTTATGTCCTTTTTTTATTTTTTGTTTATAGTAATTTTCATTAAAAAAATTGAAAAGATATTTTATTTATTTTCTGGTAAAGGGTTAAAATCTATTATTCTAATGGGAAATATTATAAGGTTTTTGTTAAAAAATAAAATGTAGTAAAATAGAAGGAGAATTTATGAGAAAAAAATTAATTATATTAAATCTATTGATTTCAGCTTTTTCAATGGCTACTGATAATGAAAGAGGATTAGTAGATTCTAGTAAAAATTATAAAAATGTTGAAGTAAATAAGAATGAAGATGAAAAGCCACAAATAGGAGCACCTATGAATAAAAAAGTAATAACCGAAGATATGATAACAAATAAAACAGAAAATGGTTATAATTTAAATTTTGATGTAAATAAAAATTATACGATAAAAACAGCGACTGTTAATGGGAAGACAATAGCTTATCGTGCTTATGAAAATATAGTTTATATAGCAAAACCCGTTGATATTGCATATCAAACTATAAATATCTATATCCCAGAAGAATATTTTAAAAATAAATCAGTTGGAAAATATAATACAAAAACTGCACCAATATTTTCCCCAAATACAGTTGGAGGATATATGCCTGGAGCCGCTGGAGTGCCTGGAAATGGAAGAGATGGACAGCCTGATGCTTCATTAGTCGCATTATCAAATGGATATGTTGTGGCAAGTCCTGGAGCTAGAGGTAGAACTTTGGAAAAAGACGGGAAATATACAGGAAAGGCACCTGCTGTGATTGTAGATTTAAAGGCGGCTGTGAGATATTTACGATATAATGATGATAAAATGCCAGGAAGAGCGGATAGAATTATTTCCAATGGGACAAGTGCTGGAGGAGGAGTTTCGGCTTTACTTGGTGCAACTGGGAATAATAGGGATTATGAGCCATATTTAAAGGAAATTGGTGCATTGAATGCAAAAGATGATATTTATGCTGTATCAGCTTATTGTCCAATAACTAACTTGGAGAATGCAAATACAGCTTATGAATGGATGTTTAACGATGTAAAAACGTATAAAAAAATAGAAATTTCAATGTTAGATTACAATGTGGAAAGAAAATATACTGAAGGTACATTGACTGCTGATGAAATTTCTCGTTCAAATGATTTGAAAAAGATGTTCCCTGCTTATGTAAACAGTTTAAAATTGAAAGATAAAAATGGGAAACTTTTGACATTGGATGAGAATGGGAATGGAAGTTTTAAAGAGCAGATTAAGCAATATTATATTGATTCTGCAAATACGGCTTTGAAAAAAGGGACTGATTTGTCAGAGTTTGAATTTTTAACCATAAAAAATGGGAAAGTTGTGGATTTGGATTATGATAAATACATAGCTTATATGGGAAGGCAGAAAACGCCTGGAGCCTTTGATAATGTTGATTTGTCAACAGGAGAAAACAATGAATTTGGAGATGAAACTACGAATAATAAGCATTTTACAGAATATATGCTGGAACATTCGACAGTGAACGGAACGATGGCTGATAAGAAAATAATAAAAATGATGAATCCGATGAATTATTTGTCAAATACAAAAGTAAAATACTGGAGAATAAGACACGGTGCGATTGACAAGGATACTTCTCTTGCAATACCTGCGATACTTGTCATAAAATTAGAAAATCTTGGGAAAAAAGTTGATTTTGCATCGCCTTGGGCAACTCCACATTCGGGAGATTATGATTTGACAGAGCTGTTTAGCTGGATGGATAAAGTTGTGGCAGAAGGAAGATAGTGTGAAAATAAGAAATAAAAAATTTAAAGGGATAAAATTTAAAAACAAAATATTTATAAAGCTGCTTTCGTATTTTGGATTGTCGCTTTTGCTATTTTCCATTGTAATCGGGAGTATTTTTGGATATATTTATATTCAGAATACCGTCAGTCTTCATAAAAAAAATTTGGAAGAAAGAGCAAATAAAATTTCTATGACTTTATCAAAAATGTGGTTTGAAAATGATTTTGACAGAAGAAGTGATATAGGAAAAAAAGAAAACTTGGATAATCCAAGAGAAAATGAAAAAAAATTTTTAAAACGAAATAGGGAAAATCCTAAAATTGTTGGAAATATAAAAGGGAAAACAGTTGAAAATAATATTATTGAGAATATTAGAAAAGATGAGAATAAAAAAAATATAAAAGAAAAAAATTTTGACAAATTTCCTGAAGAAAAACATTTTCACAAACATCGGATAGTAGATGAAAAGAATAACAATGTAAAAATTTTTAAAAGTATGAGAATGATAGAGAACATCGCAATGGCGGAAGTATGGATTGTAGACGCAAAAACAGGAAATATTGTGCAAGGAAGAAATGACAAGGAGCAGTCGTTCTCATATTTAAAATTACCACCAAATGCAGAAGAAACGATAAAAAAGGCAATTGCTGGAGAAACTACCACAACAGAAAATTTTAATGAGTTTTTGAATGAAAATTCAATTACTGTGGCAGTTCCAATAAAAAATAAAAATACAATTGAAGGAGTTGTCTTGCTTCATTCGCCAGTAAAATATATGTCTTCAGCTCTTGAAAGTGGAATTTATACTCTAATTTTTAGTATTCTAGCAGCTCTTATTCTCGCAAGTATCAGTGCTGTATGGCTTTCAATAAGTTTTATAAAGCCGCTTAATAAAATTCGTGACGCTACAACCGAACTGGCACAAGGAAACTATGAAGTGACTACAGATGTAAATCAAAGCGATGAAATTGGAGAGCTTGCCCAAAGTATTGACAAACTGGCATTACAACTGGATAAAAGTTCTAAAGAAAGTGAACGTTTTGAAAAAATGCGTCAAAATTTTATTGCAAATATTTCTCATGAATTACGGACTCCCATTACAGTAATTCGTGGCTCTATGGAAGCCATTTGTGATGGAATTATAAGTGAACCTGAGCAGTTAAAGGAATATAATGAACAAATTTTATCAGACAGTGTTCATTTGCAAAGGTTGGTTAATGATTTGATAGATTTGACAAAACTTCAAAATACGGATTTTTCTATTGATAAAAGTAGAATAAATTTATTTGAAATTGTAAATGATGCGATTAGAAGCATGAAACAGATTTCAGCTAAAAAAAATATAAAAATTAATTTTATAGCTGAAAATAATGAAAGATTTGAGAATTATCTTTTTATTGGAGATTATCAGAGAATTCGGCAAATGATAATAATTATTTTGGACAATGCAATAAAATTTTCAAATAAAAATCAGAAAATTGATATTTTTTTACAAAAAAAAGACGGCAAATATGAACTTAAAATTGCAGATAATGGAAAAGGAATAGATCCTGAAAATATCGGAGAAATATTTAACCGTTATCATAAGTCAAACACAGAGGAAAATAAAAATGGAATGGGACTTGGACTTGCAATTGCAAAAGAAATTGCATTACGGCATAATATTAAGATTTTTGTAGAAAGTGAACCGAATGTTAAAACAATTTTTACATTTTTGATTTCTAATATCTTATAAAAACATTAATAGGAAAATTTTAGTTAAATTAGAAATGTATCTTTCTAAAAATTGTAATTTATAGTAAAATTATTTTAAATACAAATTCAAAAAATATAAATTTTGATACTAAAAATAAATAAATATATTGACAAAACTTAGAAAAAGGTATAAAATTGAAATGGATACAAAGCTAAGTAGCGATAGTATAAATTTTTGAATTTATACTATATTACTCAAACAATAATATTTAGTTTAAATATTTTATTTACTACAGAGTTTGAGTATAATTAAAATCAAACTATAATAAGGAGGAAAAATGCATATAAAGAATGTTGGTGAATATTTAAAGAAAAATGGAATAAAACCCTCAGTACAGAGAATGAAAATATTTCAATATCTACTAGATCATCATACACATCCTACAGTTGACGATATTTTTCAAAATTTATCCCCTGAAATGCCGACTCTATCTAAAACTACAGTATATAATACGCTAAATATATTTGTAAGTAGTAATATTATTCAAGAAATCATTATTGAAGAAAATGAAGTAAGATATGATATAGTAACAGCAGATCATGGACATTTTAAATGTAAGGCATGTGGAGAGATATTTGATTTCGATGTAGATTTATCAAAATTGGATTTATCAAAATTAGGTAATGTAGAAATTGATGAAACACATTTTTATTTAAAAGGCACTTGTGAAAAATGCTTAGAAAAACAAAATTAAAAATTTGAAATAAAACTGGAGAGAAATATGAAACTGAATAAGGAATTAGAAATATTATTAAACAATCAAATAAATATGGAATTGGCAGCGTCTTATCAATATCAGGCTATGGCAGCATATTTTGATGAAAGAGCTTTAGATGGATTTGCAAAATGGATGGATAATCAGGCAAAAGAAGAAGTTGAACATTCAAGAAAATTCTATAACTATGTATTAAAAAGAAATGGAAAAATTGAATTTTTTGCATTGGATAAGCCTAAAATGGATTTTACATCGGTTAAAGAAGTATTTGAAGCTGCACTTGCACACGAAGAAGCTGTAACAGCGTCTATTGAAAATATTCACAAACTTGCAAGAGAATTAGGAGATTATGGGGCTGAAGTATTTTTAAATGAGTTTGCTGAAGAGCAGGAAGAAGAAGAGGAACAAGCTCAAAAATTAATTGATAAAATTGTTTCTTTAGATGTTGATAATAACAGTGCTACATTGTATTTACTTGATAAGGAAATGGGAACAAGAGAATAAGTAATAAAATTAAAAAATATAAAGTGGTTTTTCAAAAATGGCTAAGTATGCACGCTAGGAGGGCACGATAAAAGTATTTAGCTGTTTTTTTATTTTTTTCCCTAGAGCCAAAAAACAAAAAAATGACCTATTAACTAAAAATTATCTTTTAGACTTAGTAATAGGTCTTTTTTTATTCCATAAATTTCTTAAAAAATAATATTTACTTTTTCTTTTTCAAAAATCAATCCTTTTTCAATTTTTTCATCAGCATCTTCCATAAAATCAATAAAGCATCTCTGATTCTCATTTTTTTGATTCAGCAATTTTAGTTTTTCTTTACTTTCTGAACCGAGATGATTATCCATTTTTAATACATTTCTTACATCCTGATTTAACACAAGCACTTCATTTATCGAAATTCTGCCGCTGTAACCGTTTGAACAACTTTCGCATCCATTTCCTAAACATTTTTGACATATCTTTCCAACCAGTCTTTGTCCAATTACTCCAATTAATGAATCTAAAATTAAATATTTGGGAATTCCCATATCCACTAGCCTGATTAATGTGGAAACTGCGTCATTTGTATGAATTGTAGAAATTACTAAATGTCCTGTTAAAGCGGCTCTTACTGCAATTTCAGCTGTTATTTCATCACGGATTTCTGAAATTACAATAATGTCAGGATCGTTTCTTAGTGTGGCTTTCAGAACTTCTGGAAAAGTAACGCCAATTCCTTGATTTACCTGTATTTGAACAGTTCCGTCTATTTTACTCTCGACAGGATCTTCAACTGTGATAATTTTTTTCCTTCCGTCATTTACCAGTTCTATTAAAGATTTTAATGTCGTAGATTTTCCTGAACCTGTAGGACCGCTGACTAAAACTAAGCCATATTTTCTAGCCATAATTTCATTGAGCATTTGAACACTTTGAGAAGAAAATCCTAAAGTTTCAAGATTTATATTTTCAAGATAGTTTTCCAGAATACGTAAAACTATGCTTTCTCCGCCAATTGTAGGCATATAGGCGGCTCTTATGTCGTAACGTTTATTGGAACTCAATAAAAAAGAAAAGCTACCATCTTGCGGCTTTCTTTTCTCTGCAACATTCATTTCTGATAAAATTTTTATTCTTGCAATAATTTCTGTAATATTTTTTTCCAATAATTTTTTATTTACAGCTTCGTATAATTTCTGACTTTCTGCAAGATAACCGTCAATTCGGTATTTTATTTCCATGCCTTCCAGCAGGTCAAATTTTATGTGAATATCGCTGGCATATTCTGCAAGACCAGCTTTTATTATTTCGTTCACATAAGTAATAACATTATTGGATAATATATTATTTTTTCTATTATCTGTAAATTCTTTAATGTTCACTTTTTCATTTATTTTATTATTCATTGTCCTCAATTTCCCTTCCCATTTTTTCCGTTTAATTTTTTAATTTATTTCTTTTTAACGCTTCCATTGTTAAATTCTTCCAAAACTACTTCTGTCTGTTTTTTCAACGTTTTAAACAATGCTTTTTTTATTAAGTTATACCATTTTAAAGCAGCTCTTTGAGCGTCAATTCCTTTTAATGTTTCTTTTAATTGCAATTTAAAAAAGTCAACTTCTTCATAAGAAAGTTTTACTGTTTTATTTTTTTCCTTTTTATTTTCCTTTGTAATTTTAACTTCATTTTCAAAATACTTGAAGAAACTAAATACGTTTGGTAACTGTTTTTCATATTGGCTCATCATTTTTCTCATTTCTTCAATTAATCTTACCAAATAGCTTCTTGACATTTTTGAAAATGTAACATTGACTTTTCTTTTTCCTTTTCCAATTTTTTGTACGATTTGCTGCATTTTAGCTTGTGCCTTTGCATTTATTAAATCCATATTGCTAACTGAATTAGGATTTATTACTTTTGCCATAAAAACTCCTTCCAATTTTTATTTTTATTATTAATTTAATAGTTATATCAGTTTGATTTTTCAACTTTAAATCTGAAATTCCTTTAAAATTTCTTCAAACGAAATATTTCCTTCTCTCAGTAATATTAATTTTCCATTTTCATATTTAATAATTGTAGAAGGCTTTCCCGTTAATTTATTGTTTATTTTTTCAAAATTTTCAATACTTTCATCTGAAATAGCAACATCTACATTTTTTAACAAATTTTCATTTAAATTTTCAAATTTAGTGACAGAATTTTCTCCTGAAATATTTGCACTTGTCGTCAAGACAACACCACCAGAATTTTCTATTATTTCTAAAGCAATTTCATTTTTTGGAATGCGAATTCCGATTGTTTGCATATCTTTGTCAAATTTTTTTGTAAAATTCTGATTAGCACGAAAAATTACTGTTAATTCGCCTGGCCAGTATTTTTTTAGAATATTTGAAATTTTGTCCATATTTTCTGATGTTTCATTTATTAAATTGGATAAAATTTTTCTGTTGCTAATTAGCGCAATTATTTTTTTTGAAAAATCACGTTTTTTTATTTTATAAATTTTTTCTACAAATTCTTTTTTTGGAAAAGTACCGATTCCGTAGACAGTATCTGTGGGAAATACGGCAACTCCTCCATTTTTTAAAGCAGTTACTGCATTTTGAATTTCATTTTTTAGTTTAGAATTTTCTAAATTTTTTTTCACTTTTTCACATCTTTCAAAAGTTTTTATATTTATTTATCTTCGTCATCATCAACAGGCATTTCAAATAAATCACTTATAGGTTTACTTGTTGCTATTCTCTTTATTATTTCAGCAAACATCTTACTTGTCGATAAAACTTTTAATTTGTCAAACATCTGATCTTCAGATAATTCAATTGTATCAGTTACAACAACTTCCGTAAAAGCCGATTTTTTTAATCTTTCAATTGCAGGATATGAAAAAACACCATGCGTTGCACACGCATAAACTTCCGTTGCTCCTTTATCAATTAAGGCTTGAGCGGCATTGCAGATTGTTCCTGCAGTATCAATCATATCGTCAATTAAAATGGCCTTTTTCCCTTTTATATCTCCAATAATGTTCATAACTTCAGAAACATTTGCTTTTGCACGTCTCTTATCAATTATTGCAAGCGGTGTATGCAGCCAGTTTGCAAGTCCTCTTGCTCTTTTTACTCCACCAACGTCTGGTGAAACGATAACTGTATCCTCTGGATTAAATCCATATTTGATGAAATGTTTTGCTAAAATAGGCAATGCTTCCATATGGTCTACTGGAATGTCAAAGAAACCTTGAATTTGTCTTGCATGTAAATCCATTGTAATTACTCTTGTTGCCCCTGCTACAGTCAATAAATTTGCAACGAGCTTTGATGTAATCGGTTCACGCGGGCTTGCTTTTCTGTCCTGCCTTGCATATCCGTAATAAGGGATTACTGCAATAATTTCTCTGGCTGATGATCTCTTAATTGCATCAATAAAGACTAAAAGTTCCATAATACTTTCATTTACAGGTTTTGAAGTAGACTGAACAATAAATACTTTGCATCCACGTACACTTTCATTTGATTTTGCAAAAGTTTCTCCATCGGCAAATCTCACAATGTCAGCAGATGATAAATCCATATCTAAATATTTTACAATTTTTTGTGCCAATCGTTCACTTGATGTTCCTGCAAATATTCTTATTTTGCTTTTATCTTCCTCTGTTAATGTTATCATTTTATTTCCCTTTCTCTCTTTCTGAAATTTTTTATTTTTTTTCCTTATTTACTTGTTTTGCCCGTCCAAATGCCAATGCTTCATCTGGAATATTTTTTGTAATAACAGATCCCGCTGCTGTAAGTACATCGTTTCCAATTTCCACTGGAGCAACAATTATTGAATTGCTTCCAATAAAGGCATTTTTACCAATTTTTGTCTTATGTTTATTTTTCCCATCATAGTTACAAGTAATCGTTCCTGCACCAACATTTGTATTTTCACCAATTTCAGCATCTCCAATATAAGTCAGATGCCCTGTTTTCACACCTTTTTCAAGAGTAGCATTCTTTATTTCCACAAAGTTTCCTACATGTACAGTTTTTTTCAAATGTGCTTTTGGACGTAAATGTGCAAATGGTCCAACAGTTACGCCTTCCTCAAGAGTAGACTGTTCCACAACAGAAGCCTCTATTTTTACATTATCAGCAATTACGGAATTTTCAATTCTAGTATTTCCTAAAATTTCACAATTTTTACCAATCTTTGTATTCCCTTGAATTGTTACATTTGAATAAATAACTGTGTCCTGCCCAATTTCAACATTATCTTCAATATAAGTTGTATTTGGATCAATCAGAATCACACCATTATCCATAAGCTCAATATTTTTTCTACCTCTTGAAATTTTACTTGCTTGTGCCAATTGAACTTTTGAATTTACTCCCAAAATTTCATCTTCATCTTCAATTTGAAAACTATCCACATTATAGCCTTCATTTGTCAAGATTTTTATAGCATCGGTTAAGTAATATTCACCTTTTGAATTGTTATTATCAATTTTTTCTATTGCGTAAAGCAAACTTTCATTTTTGAAAATATACACACCTGTATTAATTTCATCTATTTTTTTCTCTTTTTCATTTGCTTCTTTTTCTTCCACAATATTTGAAATTTTACCATTTTCCTTAATAATTCTTCCATATCCAAACGGATTTTTCACTTTGCACGAAAGCACAATACAGTCAAGATTTTTTTCCTCAAACACTTTTTTTAATTCTTCCAATGTTTCTTCTTTTAATAAAGGTGTATCACCATAAGTGATAAGCACATCCTCACCATATTCCTGAATTTTATCCTTTGCAATTAAAACTGCATGCCCTGTACCAAGCTGATCTTCCTGTGTAACATAGTCAACATTCCCCATTTCAGCTAGAACATCTTCCTTTTTATGTCCAAGAATAAAAATATTCTTATCATTTCCAATATTTTCCAGTACATTAACAACTCTTTTAATCATTGGAATACCATTTACTTTATGCAGAACTTTAGATTGCTCAGATTTCATTCGAGTTCCTTTTCCAGCTGCCAAAATTAACGAAATCATTATTCCTCCTTCAAAATAATAAATTAACAATAAATGTTTTTTATCTTTAATAATTCAATAAATTATGAACAAATCTGTCCAAATTTTTGAACTTAAACTTAGAATTACTTTACATCATAATTATATCAATTTTTTGTAATTTATTCAAATGATATGAAAATTTTTTATTTTAGAACATTTAACTTAAAAAGTTTGGGTCAACTTTTTATAGCAGTAATTTGTTATATACAAAATATGAATATCTGAATAACTTATATTCAAAATTTCAACAAACTGTAAATTTTTATCTAATATTTTTAATTGTAACCTTTCATTTTCCAAGCCTGTTATTATCACAACTTTACTGTCTTCAAAATCTTCATTGTCAATAAAAACAAATAAATTATTTTTCTGACAAATTTTTAAAATTGAAAGATAATCTAGTTCATTAATATTTTTAAAATATTTATTTAAGTTTATTTTTTCAATATATTTAACCCCAGTAAACGGTTTAGATATTTCCTCAATAAATTCTTTTTGGATAACTGTTACAAATTTTTCATTTTCAAAATCAGGAATTTCTTTTAAAACTAAAAAATTTCCATTTTCCATAACAATATTTCCGATATAAGTTTTTCCAACAAATAATTTAACTTTGTGAACCTCAAAATCTTTATTTATTTTTTTCCTGTCAAAAAATTTTATCAAACGAATATAATCTTTAGAAATAATTTCTGTAGAAGTTACATTTAAATTATAATCCAGTATTTCCAGAAGATAGTTTTCTCCAATTTTTTTAGCAATATAGCAAATTTCTGTTGTTTCGTCCTTTAAATGTAAAAAAACTAGAGTTCTACCTTTTATAATATTTTCTAAAATAGCGTCAATAGAATTTAAGTTTTTTGTGTACAGCCATTCATAACTGCTTTCTGTTTTATCTAATAAGTTAGTTCCTAAATTTTTTATATAATCTGAATCCAAAATAATTCTTTGAATTTTATCAATTTGATAAATTTTCATTCCATCTTCATCATTTTGAGTATCATAAGACTTTAAAAGTAAATAATTGTCCCAAATTTTTATTATATTTCCAACAGAAAATCCATCAGTATCAAATCTGTAAATTCCAATTTTATCTTTATTTTCTAAATTTAACAAAAATTCTTTCATTTTTTCTCCAGCAAAATATGTATTATTTATATGTTCAATAATTCGGGTTTTTTATTTATTTTATTGCAATTCTAAATATATTCAAACCTATTTTAAATTAAACTACTAAAATTATATAAATTTAGGGTTTGAGTAAAATAGCCATAACTTTTGAGTTCAGTTTTAAAGCAGTTTTACTATACATATAGTTTTCAAACAAGTTTATCCTTCATTTTTTTCATTTTCACTATTATAATTCAAATGAATCTTTAAAGCCTCCAGCGAAATTTGAATTTCCAGCAATGAAAACAATAGTGAAATAATTAAAGAAACTAAACTAATCGCAAAACTGATTTTTCCAACAAAATCTATCTGAAAAAATAGAAATAACATCGAAATGGCACACATTAATAAACTTGAAACTCCAAAATACTGCATTTTTTTTATATAATTCAGCCTTTTTCTCAAATTTTTCACCTGATAAAATTCGTGTTTATTTTCTCCGCTTGAATCCATCTGTCTGACAATCGCTGTAAGTGCTAAAAATCTGTTGGTATAAGCCAGCAACAACAATGATACAGTAGGAAACAGTACAGCGGGAGTCGTTATTTCTAAAGTCATTTTTCTCACGTTCCTTTTTTATATTCTTCTTAATATTTCGTCATAAACTCTTTCACAATTTTTTTTATCTACATACTTCAAAAATTTATTTTTCAATTTATCTGATTTCTGTTTCATAAATTTATCGTAGTGAAAATTATTTTCCGAAATTTTAATAATTTCATTTACGCAGTTTTCTACAGTTTTAGCCTGTTTACCAAATAAATCCTTATCTAAATCCACATACGAGCCAACTTTTTCTTCATATTCACTTTTATCGAACTGGAAAAAGACAATTGGCTTGTCTAGATAATAAAAATCATAGGCTACACTGGAATAATCTGTTATTAAAATTTTTGATTTTTGAAGTTCTTCGGTAATATTCACTTCTTTTGGCAATATTTTTATATTTTTTCCAAGTTTTATATTTCCAAAATTTTTTAAGTAGTCCTGCATTAACTGATGTATATAAATATTTAGTTTGATATTGTTTTTTTCAAGATAATCATTTAATTTTTTATTTGTAATAAAACTTGCAATGTTTTGAAAATATTTTGTATCTTCTATTTCTGTATTTTCTGTTTTTATCCAATTTCTCCAGGTTGGCATAAAAAATATCTGTTTTTCCATAATTTGTAAGTTATAAAGCTTGTCGTATCGTGGATAGCCTGTTATTACAGCACTTTTTTTTGGTACTTCCCACCAGATTTCCGTTTTTACCTTTTTTTCAAATTCTGAATCGCAAATATTCAAATCATAGGATTTTACAAGTGCTTCTGCAACTTTTGCCGTTTTTTTGTTCATTGCCTGTCGTACTTTAAAGCCTACTGTTCCGTGATTTAGGAATACTTTGAACACTTTTTCGTGAAATTTATTTATTAACGGGACTACAAACAAGTACGGAACAATATCCGCAGAAATTGAATGAGAAAATAATGCTACTTTTGCATTCATAAAATACAAATAGCTTTTTACACTTCCTTTTATTAGCTTTTCACCAGGAATTTTTTTAGCAATTTTTGCATTTTTATTTACTACCCAATATACTTCTTCTTCCTGTTTTGCCCGTAAATATTCATATATCGCACGTCCGTTATCCACAAAAAGCTCTCCAGCATTTCCGCCCACAAGCCATATATTTCTATTTTTGAATTTTTTTTTGCTAAACGGATAAATTAGATAAGCTATTATCATATTTATCAAGCATTTTATCTTATCCATATTTTCTCCCATCTTTAAATTTCATAATGTTTATACCCGTTTTTTCTCCCCTTCATCACAACTTTGTGATATGCTTTATTCCCAGTAATAATCAGTCCTACAAAACTTCTAAACTGCCGTTTCCAATATTTTAAAATGTAAAATTTATTTTTTCTGCCTTCCACTTCTTTTTTTACCAAAGCTCCAAATCCTAAAGCGTAGTTATAGGCACGTTGTAAATCTTTGTAATTTCCTTTTTTGGCTGGATGAAAAATTATATCATTTGCAAAATATCTGCCTTTATAGCCTTTATGGAGCAACGTTAACACATAATCCGTTTCTTCTCCGCTTCCAAAAGTTGCACCAACTCCCAAATTTTCATCAAATAAAATAATATCGTCTTTTCCATAATTTACAAAAAAAGTTATAGATTTTACCGTTGTGTCAACACAATCCTTTTTTATATCCATATCTCTTTTTTCCATAACGCCTGTTCCGTAAG
>CAUUWI010000034.1:0-14470 GCA_963548925.1 uncultured Leptotrichia sp.
AATTAAAAGAAAAATTGGAAACTTTTAAAGCTGAAAATAGCTCTTGGCTAGATGATTACAGCCTTTATATTTCTTTAAAAAATCACTTTAACGGACTTCCTTGGAATGAATGGGAAGACGACATTAGAACTAGAAAAGAATCTGCTATAAATAAATACAAAGCTGAATTAGCTAATGAAATTGAATATCATAATTTTATTCAATTCCTATTCTTTACTCAATGGAATAACGTAAAAAAATACGCTAATGATAACGGAATAAAAATAATCGGAGATATACCAATCTTCGTTGCAGTAGACAGTTCTGATGCATGGGCAAATCCAGAAATTTTCCTATTCGATCCTGAACTAAAACCCGTTAAAGTTGCAGGTGTTCCGCCTGATTATTTCAGTGCTACGGGACAGCTTTGGGGAAATCCTTTGTACGACTGGGATAAATTAAAAGAACTGAACTATAAATGGTGGGTAGACAGAGTTAGAGCTAACCTTTCTACTTGCGACATCATAAGAATTGACCACTTTAGAGGATTTGAAGCGTATTGGGCAGTTCCATTTGGAGATGATACTGCAATAAACGGACAATGGGTAAAAGGACCTGGAATTGACCTATTTAATAAAATAAAGGAAGAATTAGGAGACTTACCGATTATCGCTGAAGATTTGGGATTAATGACACAAGAAGTTATTGATTTGAGAGAAGCAACTGGATTTCCTGGAATGAAAATTCTAGGTTTTGCATTTGATTCTAAAGAAGAAAATGACTACTTGCCTCATACTTACACAAAAAACTGTGTAGTTTATACAGGAACTCACGATAACGACACATTAATCGGATGGTTCACAAAGGCCAATGAAGAAGATAGACAATTTGCAAGAGATTATTTAAATTCAAGATCTGATAATGAAATCCATTGGGATGCAATAAGAGGTGCGTGGAGTTCTGTTGCATGCATGGCAATCGCCCCAATTCAAGATTTCCTAGGATTAGGAAGTGAAGCCAGAATTAATACCCCTGGACTTGCTAGCGGAAACTGGCAATGGAGATTAAAAGACGGTGTATTGACAGATGAATTGGCAGAAAGAATTGCTAAATTGACAAAAGTTTATTCAAGATAATTTATAAAATTTTTGAATTTGAAAAATTAGGCTAAATAAAAATAGAGAGAAAATTGAAAATGCTATTCAAAAAACTCTCTATTTTTTATTATATTTATTTAATCTAATACTCATTCGAAAAATAGAACTAATATTTTATTTATTTTCTGACAAGAAGTCAAGACTTCTTGCTAAACAGAATTTATAACAAATCCATTATTTTAATGGAGAATATTATAAATCCTATTTAAAAAATTTCTTTCTATTTTTCATTTTTTTCCAATTTATCTTCCAATTTTCCCATTTCTACTTTATATTTCTCAAATAATTCTTTAGACTTAATCTTATTACCTTTTTTCTCATAAAATACACTCATACAGAGATATGAATTTGGATCACCTTTTTTAATACCTAATTCACATATTTTTTTACCTTCTTCAGCTCCTTCATCATAAATTTTAGCTATTCCATAAAATCCATAAGTATATATATTTCCTCTTTTATATTCTTTGTTTACCAATTCTCTTATTTCATCGTTTGCTTCTTCAATTTCACTATAACTTATTACTAAATTACTTATTGAAATGTCATTTCCTTTATCCAATGCTTTTTTATAATATTCTATTGCTTTTTTATAATTTTGGTTATTATAATAAAGGATTCCTAATGTATTAAATACCGTAGCATCATTATTTTTAATGCTTCTTAACAGCTTTTCTGCTTCTTTTTCCTTGTTTTGCTTTATATAAATATATGCCAAATTAATTTTCATTCTTTCTTTTAATTTTTCATCTCTAGTATTTTCTAAATCCTTCAAAAGATAGTATTCTGCCTTTTCAAACTTACCTTGAACAGAATATAAATATCCTAAAGCGTTATAAGCCTGTGTATTGCCTTTTTTCAATGCTTCCAAAAGATATTTTTCCGCTTCATTATATTTTTTTTCATCAATATAACTATTTCCTTTTTTAAATTCCTCATCGCCATTTGCTGCATAAATTATTGAAAAACTAAAAATTAACAGCATCAAAATTAAAAATTTAGGTTTCATTTTCATCTCCTCTCAGTTTTTATGTTTCTATTTCCCAGAGCTACGGTAATATTTAATCAAAGAAATTTATCTAGAATATTACCGTATATCTATTTTTACTTTTACGCCTTCTAATTATTCCTATTTTTATCCTTTATTTTTTTCTGAATAAATTTTACCATCAAGAATCCAGTTAATCCTCCCGCAATCATCGCAACAACTACTAGTATTCCCTCTAAATCCATATTTAACTCATTCCTTTACTTTTCAAAATTATTGTCCCAATAACTTTTTAATCCCTTCAATTAACAAAATATGCTCTTTTTCCAGCACCCTTTTCTGTAAAATTTCAGGTGTGTCCTCTTCATAAACAGGGACTTTTACATTTGTTATGATTTCTCCTGTGTCGATTCCATTGTCTACAAAATGAATTGTGCAGCCGCTTTCTTTTTCCTTGTTTGCGATTACAGCTTCGTGGACTTTTATTCCGTACATTCCTTTTCCACCGTATTTTGGGAGAAGTGATGGATGGATATTTATAATTTTACGATTCCATTTGTTTATGAAACTTTCTGATAAAATTGACAAATAGCCTGCGAGTACGATGTAATCCGTTCTTTCTGTATCATTTTCCAAAATAGCGTTTATTTCATCTGACAAATTTTTTCCAAATAATTTTTTATCAAGCATTATGCTTTTTATTCCGTGCTTTTCAGCTCTTTCCAGTCCGAAGCATTCCCTGTCGGCTACTACATAGGAAATTTCACAGTTTAAGTTGCCATTTTCGATGTTGTCGATGATTGACTGTAAATTTGAGCCTGAACCTGATATAAAGACTGCTATACGTGTTTTTTTATTTTTTGATTTATCTTTTGAATTTTCGATTATTTTAGACATATTTTTTCATCACCTTTTTCAATATATCCGATTTCATAAGCATTTTCTCCATTTTGTCCTAAAATTTCAATCACTTTTTCCTTATCTTTTGCGTCTACAATCAATACAAATCCTACACCCATATTAAATGTTCCCCACATTTCCTCTTCACTCACTCTTGAAAATGCGCCGTGCTTAAACAGTTCGTGAATCTGAATTTTTGATTTTTCTATATTTGCACAAAGTCCGTCAGGTATTGTTCTTGGAACGTTTTCGATAAGCCCTCCACCAGTGATGTGGGCCATTCCGTTGATTTTTACTTCCTTCATTACAGCCTGAACTGGTTTTACATAAATTTTTGTCGGAGTCAATAGATGCTCTCCAATTGTTTTCCCATTGTAAACTTCAGTAAAGTCAGTAAATAATTTTCTGATTAGTGAAAATCCGTTACTGTGTGCTCCACTCGATGGAATTGCAATTAAAACGTCATTTTCCTTAACATCTGAACCATTCACAATTTGATCCTCTTCTACTGCCCCTACTGCAAATCCTGCAATATCGTATTCTCCCGGAGTATAGAATCCCGGCATTTCAGCCGTTTCTCCACCAATCAAGGCAGCTTCTGACTGCAAGCACCCTTCCACAACTCCGCTTACAATTTCAGATGATACATTTGAGTCTAATTTCCCGCAAGCTAAGTAATCTAGGAAAAATAACGGTTTTGCTCCATGACACAAAATGTCATTTATACACATTGCCACGCAGTCTATTCCAACTGTGTTGTAAATCCCTGTTTCAAATGCAACTTTTAATTTTGTCCCAACTCCGTCAGTTCCAGAAACTAACACAGGCTTTTTATAATCTCCAAGTTTGTATAAAGCCCCAAAACTTCCCAAATCATTCATAACATTGGCATTATACGTACTTTTTGCACCATTTTTTATTTTTTCTACACTTTTATATCCTTCTTCTTTATCTACTCCCGAATCTTTATAAGAAATTGACATTTTTTCCTCCTATTTTTATACAAATTCTTTAATTTTTTATTTTTCTAATTTTTTCAAAGCCTCTTCTTGAATTGGCGTCAACGAATCATAAAATTCTTTTTCATAATCTCCCAATCCCGCTGGATAATCTCCATTAAAGCATTCCATGCAAAGCCCTGTATATGGTGCATCAAAATCAAGTCCTATCGAATCAATCAGTCCGTCTATGCTAAGAAATGCAAGTGAATCTGCCCCTATATACTCTCTTATTTCTTCAACCGTTTTATTTGCTGAAATCAATTCTGATGAATTTGAAACATCTATTCCATAAAAAATAGGAAATTTAAATTCTGGCGAGGCGATACGGACATGCACTTCTTTCGCTCCTGCTTCTTTTAGTAGCTGAACAATACGGCTTGAAGTTGTTCCACGAACTATTGAATCATCTATCATAACTACAACTTTATCTTTTACAACACTTTTTACAGCAGATAATTTCATTCTGACACCTTGTTCTCGCAATTCCTGAGTTGGCTGAATAAAAGTACGTGCCACATATTGATTTTTGATTAATCCCATTTCATAAGGCTTTCCAATTTCTTCTGCATATCCACTTGCCGCTGACAATGATGAATTAGGAACTCCGATTATAATATCTGCGTGTTCAACTGGTGCTTCCTGTGCCAATTTTCTACCACATCTTTTACGGGCAGAATGTACATTTACTCCGGAAATGTCTGAATCAGGTCTTGAAAAATAGACATATTCCATCGCCGCAATTGCAGTTAAAGTATTCTCAGTATATTTTTCAATTCTATACCCACTTTCATCAATGATAATCACTTCTCCAGATCTTATATTTCTAATAAATTCTGCTCCCACGATTTCCAATGCACACGTTTCACTTGCCAAAATATACGCTCCATTTTTTGTTTGCCCTAAAATTAAAGGACGAAATTCAAACGGATCTACCGCCCCATACAATTCAGTCTGAGTTTGAACTAAAAATGAGAAACCTCCCTTTACTTGATGCAATGCATCTTTTAACTGGCTCAAAAAATCCTTTTCCTTGCTTCTTCTTATTAAATGAACCAATACTTCTGTATCAGATGAAGAATGAAAAATCGCACCTTGTTTTTCTAATTCTCTTTTTAATGTTCTGGCATTAATCAAGTTTCCATTATGTGCCAAAGCTATACTTCCGTCAAAAAATTGGAATAAAAATGGCTGAATATTACGTCCACTGCTGCTTCCAGAAGTTGCATATCGGACATGTCCTATCGCACTGCTTCCTTCCAGACGGTTAAATATTCTATCGTCATTAAATACTTCTGATACTAATCCGGGCCCTCGATGTCCGTTTACACGTTTTCCGTCACTTACTACAATTCCTGCCGCTTCCTGCCCTCTATGCTGAAGACTGTGAAGCCCATAATAAGTAAGTCTTGCCGCATCAGGATGTCCATAAACTCCAAATACTCCACACTCTTCATTTAAACTTTTAAACACAGTTTTTCCCTCCATTAAAATTATTCTGCTACAACTATTCTGCCAGTGCTTTTTCTAAACGTCTTAAAACTTCACGATAAGCACCCATTACATCTCCTAAATCTTGTCTAAATCTATCTTTATCCAATTTTTTAAGTGTATCTTTATCCCAAAGTCTCATTGAATCTGGACTAATTTCATCTGCAAGTAAGATATTTCCTTCTTTATCTCTTCCAAACTCAATTTTGTAATCCACCAAAATTAAATTCATTTTATCAAACAGTTTTGATAACAAATCATTTATTAAAAAAGTTTGCTGTTTAATTTCAGCCAATTCTTTTTCAGACACCAATTCCAACGCCAAAGCATGATCATCATTCAATAATGGATCCCCTAAATCATCATTTTTATATGACAACTCAAACGTAGGCTTTTTAAAAATTTTCCCTTCTTCTGCTCCATATCTTTTCACAAAACTTCCAGTTGCCCTATTTCTAATAATTACTTCCAAAGGCACAATTTCTACCTTTTTACATAATTGTTCCCTTTCATTCAAAGTTTCAATCCAGTGAGTTTTCACACCATTTTTTATCAAATATTCGTAAATCAATGTAGAGATTTTATTATTCAAAATCCCCTTATCTTCCAATTGATCTTTTTTAACCCCATTAAATGCAGTCGCATCATCTTTAAAATACATAATTATTTCATCCGCATTATCTGTTGCAAAAATTGATTTTGCCTTTCCTTCGTAAATTTGTTCTCTTTTTTCCATTGTTTTATTTCCTCCATTTTTGGTTTTTTATTTTTAATTTATTATATTTTCCCACAAGGGGCAAAAACCCCTTACTACTTTTATTTTTTAAATTAAATTATATTAGACAAATATTAAAGATTATAACTCAACTTTTTTATCATTATCAGCAATAAATTTAGCTTTCATTTCTTTTCTAAAATTAATCAGTTCTTCCTTAATTTCAGGATATTTCACCGCCAAAATCTGCACAGCCAGCATCCCCGCATTATACGAATTATCAATCCCAACTGTAGCCACAGGAATAGACTTTGGCATCTGTACAATTGAATAAAGCGCATCCAGCCCTCCAATCGCTCCATTTAAAGGTATCCCTACAACTGGAAGAATTGTCTTTGAAGCAATAACTCCTGGTAAATGCGCCGCAAGCCCAGCTCCAGCAATAATTACTTCTGCACCTCTTTTTTCCACATCAGCCAAAACTTCCTCCAATTTTTCAGGAACTCTGTGAGCCGACAATACATAAGCCTCAAACTCAATCCCAAATTCTTTCAAGCAATTTGCTGCACCTCTCATTTTATCAGTATCTGACTGACTTCCAAAAAATATTGCCACTTTCATTATTATTATTCCTCCTATTTTTTATACAATTTTGTTTAAACATCCACTTTTTTTATTTCAGATTTTTGGCAAGGACATCAATTGCAATGCCCTTACATTATTCTATTTAAAAAATTTTATTCCATTTCTAAAGATATTTTGTTCCTTATTTCCGCAAATATTTTTATAAACATTCTTGCCTTTTCTTTCAGAATGCCCCATTTTTCCAAAAATTCTTCCATTATAAGCAAGCATTCCTTCGATCGCATAATAAGAACCATTTGGATTAAATTGTGAATCCATTGTTGAATTTCCGTCTAAATCAACATATTTTGTTGCAATTTGGTTGTTTTCAAATAATTTTTTGTATTCTTCTTCTGTAATAATGATTCTTCCTTCACCATGAGAAATTGCGACAGAGTGAATATCTCCCTCATTCATATCAGAAAGCCAAGGCGAGTTGTTTGTAATAATTTTTGTTTGTACAATTTTTGACATATGTTTGTCAATTGCATTAAAAGTCAATGTTGGCGAAGTTTCGTTCAATTCACGAATTTCTCCGTAAGGAAGTAATCCTGATTTTATCAATGCTTGGAACCCGTTACAAATTCCTAAGATTAATCCGTCACGTTTTAACAAGTTTTCCACAGCTTCTTTTACTTTTTTATTCTTTAAAACAGCAACCATGAATTTAGCAGAACCATCTGGCTCATCTCCTGCGCTAAATCCCCCCGGCAGCATTAAAATCTGTGAATTATTGATTTCTTTGACAAAATTATCAATCGAATTTAAAATATTATTGTGCGACAAGTTGTTAAACACTCCAATTTTTGCAAGTCCTCCCTCACGGTTAAATGCCCTTTCCAAGTCGTATTCTGAATTTGTTCCTGGAAATACCGGGATAAATACTCTTGGTTTTGCATAAGTGTTTGAAATATTGCTAATTATATTTTCATGCTCAATTTTTTTCAATTTTTCATATTTTAAGCCTTCACAATGTGCAATTTCATGCTCTTTTGCCACTTCTTTTTTTGTTGGGAAAATTTTTTCAAGCTTGCTTTCCCAATTTCCGATTAATTCATCCAAATCAAAAGCTGTTTCATTTATAGTAATTTTCGCTTCATCTGCAACTTTCCCAAGTAAAACTGCATTTTTATAGTCAATATTTTCAGCAGTTTCCACAATAAATGCTCCATAATTCACTTTAAACCAGTCATTTTCACCAATTTGCGCCGTAACATCCACACCAAGCTTATTTCCAAATGTCATTTTTGCAATGGTTTCTGCAATTCCACCATTTTTCACAGCCATAGCAGATACAATTTTTTTATTTCTTATATTTTCAGTTATAAAATCAAAGTTTGCCTTTAATTCATCAAGTTTTGGCAAATCATTTTCATCATTTGGCGTTGTAATCAAGTACACATTGTTTCTAGCTTTTTTAAATTCACTAGAAATTACATTTTCTGCATCTGTAACACTTACTGCAAATGATATCAATGTTGGCGGTACAGAAATTTCGTTAAATGTTCCGCTCATTGAGTCCTTTCCGCCAATTGACGGCAATCCAAAGGCTTTCTGTATGTGTAATGCTCCTAATAATGCTGATAATGGTTTACCCCATTTTTTGGAATCCTGTCCCAGTCTTTCAAAATATTCCTGAAATGTAAATCTGATATTTTTGTAATTTCCTCCACCAGCGACAACTTTTGCCATTGACTCAATCACAGCGTAAGCACCACCGTGGAATGTGCTTTGTTTTGCAATGTAAGGATTGTATCCATATCCAACCATTGAAGCGACATCAGTTTCTGCATTAATTACCGACACTTTTTGTACTGAAACTTCTGCAGGAGTCAACTGATATTTTCCACCAAATGGCATTAATACCGTCGTTGCTCCAATTGTTGAATCAAAAGTTTCGACTAACCCTCTTTGTGAAGCGACATTTAAGTCTTTCAAGTTATTTATAAATTTATTTCTAAAGTCATTTCCTTCAATTTCTCTGTTCAAGTTCAATTTTGGCGTATTTTCAATTGTAATATTAATGTTTGAAGCAGCTCCGTTTGTATTTAAGAAATCTCTTGAAATATCAACAATTGCTTTTCCATTGTATTTCATAACAAGTCTGTTTGAATCATTAATTTCGGCCACTTGATATGCTTCCAGATTTTCCTCGTTTGCAAATTCTATAAATTTATCCAAGTTTTGTTTTTCAATAACAACTGCCATTCTCTCCTGCGACTCTGAAATAGCAAGTTCTGTACCATTTAGCCCAATATATTTCACTCTTACTTTATTCAAGTCAATTTCAAGCCCGTCAGCCAATTCTCCAATTGCGACCGAAACTCCTCCAGCCCCAAAATCATTACATTTTTTAATCAATTTTGTAACATTTCTGTTTCTAAAAAGTCTTTGAATTTTTCTTTCAACTATTGCATTTCCTTTTTGTACTTCTGCACTTGATTTTTCCGAAGATTCTGTTGTATGTTCCTTAGACGATCCAGTCGCCCCTCCAATTCCGTCCCTTCCAGTTCTTCCACCAAGTAAAATTACGATATCTCCATTTTCAGGCTTTTCACGAATAATATTTTCAGCAGTCGCTGCTCCTACGACAAGTCCCAGTTCCATTCTTTTAGCCTTATATCCTTCATCATAAATTTCATTTACGTGGGTTGTCGCAAGCCCAATCTGGTTTCCATATGAAGAAAATCCATATGCAGCCACTTGTGTAATAACTTTTTGCGGCAATTTCCCAGCCATTGTATCCTCAATTTTTTCAGTCGGGTCAGCAGAACCGCTAATTCTCACAGCCTGATAGACAAATGTTCTCCCAGATAATGGATCACGGATTGCTCCACCAATACAAGTAGAAGCCCCTCCAAATGGTTCAATTTCTGTCGGATGGTTATGAGTTTCATTTTTAAACTGCAAAATCCATTTTTCAGTAGCTGTACTCTTTTCCCCATCTTCATCAATTCTCTCAATTGGCACATCAATATAAATCGAACAAGCATTTATTTCATCCGAAACTTCTAAATCTGGCAAGTTTCCATTTTTTCTCTGCTCTTTTCCAAAAATTGTAGCAAGATCCATAAGAGTCATCGGCTTTTTAGAAATTCTGTCAGCATGAACATATTCCCTGCTTTCTAAATATTCATTAATAGCCTTTTCGATAATATTCCTATAAGTTTCATTTTCAATTTTTATATCATCAATAATTGTTTCAAAAGTTGTATGTCGACAATGATCGCTCCAGTAAGTGTCCAGCACTCGAATTTCAGTTTCCGTAGGATTTCTTTTTTCCTCATTTTTAAAATATTCCTGAATAAATAATAAGTCATTTACTGTCATTGCTAATTCCAATTCATTTTTAAGGCTTTCAATCTCTTCTTTTGTTTTTTCAGTAAATCCGTCATAAACAATAACATCTTCTTTATTTTCCGATTCAACATTTTCACTCAGAACGTTCAAATCTTTTTCTCTTGCCTCAACTTCATTTATATAGTATTTTTTTATTCTTGCAAGCTCATCAGGAGAAATTTTTCCGTATAAAATTATCAATTTCCCACTTTTTACGTTAATATCATTGTCTTCGTCAATCAATAAATTTACACATTGAATTGCAGAATCCGCTCTCTGATCATATTGCCCTGGTAAAAATTCCACTGAGAAATACACATTTTCCGAATCTTTTTCTTTAAATACTTCATTAAACGATCTAAAAACATTGTCAACATTTATTTCAGAAAATACAGTTTTTTCCAATTTTTCCAAATCATTTTGACCTAAATTAAAAATATCATAAATATTCAAAACTCTTACATTTGTAAGCCCATCTATCCCGATATTTTCCTTTAAGTCGCTAAACAAATTTTGTGCTTCCACTTTAAAATCTTCTTTTTTTTCTACAAAGATTCTATAATTCATTTTTTTCTCTCCTTCTTTCTTTTTATAATTTATAAAAAATAAAAATCCAAGTAAAAAAATTCACCTAGATTTTCCATATATTTATATACTTAATTTTTTATATTTTTTATATAACAAAGTAGACAATTTTACAATTTGTCCCGTAAAAAATATCCTGAACATTTTTATGACAAAAAAATTTTTTTTCATCTTTCCTCCACAATAAATTTAACTTTACACACTATCAGTAAATTATTTTAAATAATTAAAAATTATTTTTAAAATTTTAGACTATTGCAAAATTTCCCTACAATAAAAGTATAACAAAATTTTACCATTTTTTCAATACCTTCAAATTTTTTTCCTCTTACTTCCAACAATTATCATCAAAATCTGATTTTTTCATTCTTGACACATACTTGTTTCCAGCTACAAAATATCGTAGTTCTTTTTCTGTCCAAATTCCTTTATTTGGAATACCTATTCGTGCTGAAGTTTTAATCTGTTTCGGAATTTTACTATTCTTAAAATTAATATAAACCACATTTTCTTTCATAATTTCAAGATTATAGTCTAATTCACACGATTTCTTTCCTAAATTTTTCCTAATTTCACAGATTTCATTCATATTAAATCCATCGCTAATTTCCATAGCTTTTGTCAATTTTCCTGGTCCATTGCTTATCAGAAACCCCTTTTTCCCTCTATTTTCTATCATTCTTTCAATATTAATTACAGGCTCGATTCCTCTAATCAATACTGCCTGCGGATTTCCTTCTTTACAACTGACAAAATTTAGCATTTTATGAGTGTGCATCGTATAAATATAAATTGTCCCCGATTTTCCAAACAGAGCTTCAACCTTAGGCGTTCTTTTCCCCTCAAAACCGTGACAGGCTTTATCTTCAATTCCTAAATAAGCTTCAGTTTCTACAATATATCCTCCTAATACTTTATCATTCTTTCTTACTAATATCAATTTTCCAAGTAAATTTTTTGCAAGTGAAATTGTATCTTGTTTAAAAAATTCTTTTACTTTTTGTGTTTTCATTTCAAATTTCTCCGTTTTATATTTTTATTCTATTTCACTAAAATTTTATAATATTTTCTTTTTAAAGACAACAATAAATTGATATTCATAAGAAAATTTTGAAGTTTACTAAGCCTACTTTATATAAACCAAATTTAATAAATAATATATATTTTTTTAATAGTTAATTGTACATAAATTTTAATTATTTTATTTCATCTATTGACATTTAATATTTTCAAGGTACAATATTATTGACATAGATGAAAGGATGTGGTGATTTATGAAAATCATTATTAGCGGAAAACAACTTAAAATTACAGATGCAATTAGAAACTATACTGAAGAAAAAATAAGCAGAATTTCTAAGTATTCAAATGCTATCACAGAAGTCGATGTTGTTCTAACAGTCGAAGATACAAAATCTGAAGGTCCTATTCACAAAGCTGATGGATTAGTTTACGCAAGTGGTACAAAAATAAAAATAGAAGCGGAAGATAAGGATTTATATGCAGCAATTGATGAATTGTCTGACAGATTGGAAAGACAAGTTAGAAAATATAAAGAAAGACAAAAAGATCATAATAAAAAAGGTACTCGTTAATTATAATTTTTTAAAAATAAATTTGTAACAAATATTTAAAAGTAAAAAAAGTTAATTTCAATATATAAAAAAAGACTATTTTAGAACTTATGAAGTTATAGATTAGTCTTTTTTATATTTTTTAATCAAAAATTACTTTCCAATTTTCCCTATTCCCATTCGCTTCAAAACACATCTGTATCTGCCCAACTGTAGTTTTATTAGTCGCAAGTTCTGGCAATTCATTAATTCTAAAATATCTGCTGTCAATCGTTTCTATATTCTTTTCAAATTTCCCGCTAACATATTCACACAATACAAAAATTTTTGTTATACCATAAGGAATTGCTTTCCCTTGATTTTTTGTTACATCCAGCAAGGCTACAATCATTTCTGCACTAGCTTCAATCCCAGCTTCTTCCTTAACTTCCTTCAACACATTTTCCTTAACCGAAAGGTGAACATCTGCCCAGCCACCTGGCAATGCCCATTTTCCATTACTTTCCTGAATAAGTAAAATTTTATCATTCTCAAAAATCGCAGCTCTTGTATCAATCTTAGGCGTCTGATATCCCACTTCATTGCAAAATAGATTTTTCACTTTATCTATTGAAATATCAGTCTTATGAGCCACTATTTCCGCCGAAATCTCCCTTATCCTCTCAAACCGCTCAATATCAAACTTATCCTTCCCATATGCAAGTCCAGCCTGAGCCAGACTTTGCAGCTCAATCGCCCAACTCAGCCATCTTTCTTCTTCCTGTTTCTTTTCCAATTTTTTCCCATCCTTCATTAATCATTACTCTTTAGTCAATCTCTATTTTTCAGTATCCATTTATGTTTAAGTTGTTTATTATTAATTTTGGCATTTATTCACTTTCCTTTTCTATTTTTCTAATCTTCCAAAATCTCCTTCGCAAAACTTCCTTCTTTCTCACTTCCCATCAAAATTTCTTCTACAGTTGCCGCAATATCAGCGAAAGTTTTTCTAGTTCCAATATTTACATTCTTCTTAACATTCTTACCACAAATCATTATTGGTATGTACTCTCTTGTGTGATCTGTGCCCTTATATGTAGGATCGTTTCCGTGATCAGCTGTAATAATCAGGATTTCATCATCTTTCAAGTTTTTCTCAATTTCAGGCAGCCAGTTGTCAAATTCGATTAAAGCCTTCACATATCCTTCGACATTTCTTCTATGTCCGTAAACCGCATCAAAATCAACTAGATTTGTAAAAATCAAACCTTTTGTGTCCTCCTTCAATGCCGCTATTGTTTTCTTAATTCCATCTAAATTATCCTGATTAGCTTTTCTATTGTCTGTAATTCCTTTTCCATTAAATAAATCACTCGTCTTACCAATTCCAATCACATCAAGTCCAGCCTTTTCCAGTCTTTCAAGCATACTTTCTTTCGGTGGATCAATTGAAAAGTCGTGTCTATTTGCAGTTCTCTTAAACTCTCCTACTTTTTTACCAACATAAGGCCTTGCAATTACCCTTGCCACAGGCGATTTTTCATTACAAATTTCAAGTGCAATTTCACAAGCCTTGTAAAGTTCTTCTAAAGGTATAATCTCTTCATTCGCAGCAATTTGGAAAACAGGATCAGCAGAACCATAAACTATCCAGTTACCTGTTTTTATTTGCTCTTCCCCATACTGATCAATCGCCACTGTTCCTGAAAGTGGCTTATTTAACATAACTTTTCTTCCAGTTTTTTCTTCAAATTCCTTTATAACTTCATCTGAAAATCCATCTTTATAGTTCGGAAACGGACATTCAAGCGGTACACCAGCAATCTCCCAATGCCCAGTCGTAGAATCTTTTCCGTGTGATACTTCAATCGCTCTTCCATAAGCTCCTTCAGCCTTCTCCACAGCTGGAGTCCCTTCAATCTCAGTAATATTTCCAAGTCCCAATTTCCCCATATTTGGTAATCTCATTCCACCATACGCTTTCGCCATATTCCCCAAAGTATTTGATCCACAGTCATCAAATAAATTTGCATCAGGCAATTCTCCTGCTCCAACACTGTCCAGTACAATTAATGTAATTCTTTCAATTTTTTTCATTTTTTTATCTTTCCTTTCTTTTTTATTTAAAAATATCTTTTATA
>CAUUWI010000035.1:0-14462 GCA_963548925.1 uncultured Leptotrichia sp.
TCTGACTGTTAATCAGAGGGCCGTTGGTTCGAGTCCAACCGGGGACGCCATTTTTGTTATTTGTTAAAGGATACTTTTTTTCTTATGATGAAGATTACATATTATTATTATTAATTTTCCGTTTTCAAATTCCACGCTTGCATTATCCTTGTAAATTACGTTACTTACAAGTCTTGAACTGTTTCTTTTTATGTTTACCTTATCTGTTTCAAATTTGAATCCTCTTAAAGTCAGTTTTTCTATTTTATCACTGATTGAGATGATTGAAAATTCATATCCTTTTCTATTTGTTAGAATGAAAGATTTTTCCGTGTAGAAAATTTCTTCGTCTTCTTGTAGAAAAACAAGATTTTTATATTTTTCCATCAAAAATAAATTATTCAAAGTCATATCTAATCTTTTTCCAAGTCCTCCAACAACAAAAATTTTTTCTGAATAATTTTTATTTTTTTCAATTTTATTAATTTCTTCTAAAATTAATTCAAAATCTGTAAAATCCTTATCTTTTGGAAATTTTCTTATTAAAATATTTTTATTCTTATAAAATTCCAAAACTTTTTTATCAATCGAATCCAAATCTCCAACAATCACCTTTGGCAATTTTCCATATTTAAACACAAAATTTGCGCCACCATCAGCACAAAAACAAATTGTATTTTCTAAAATTAATTTATCCATGAATTTTTTTGAATAATTGTATTCTCCATTTAAAAAAATTACATATTTTTTTTTCATTTTTTTTCCTCCAAATTAAGAAATACAATAATTTAATATTCTATATTATACTGATTTATTTGGTAAAGAATGTTTTTTATTTTAAAATTTTATCATCTTAGCTATTTTAATAGTAACAATCCGCCCTGCATTTCTGTATAAGGTCATTAAAAGTCATTAATAATTCATATTCTTTTGCAGTTAGCGATGTATTTTTATTATTATTTTTCATAATTTCTCCACGTGCTGTAAGAAATTCTGAATCGTATATTTTAGTATCGTAAATATTTTGTGTATTCTGTGTTGTTTTGTATTTTCTGAACTACACCCAAAATCTTGGATACAAGCAAGATAAGAGGTGCAGTTTTTTTGTAAAGTAGAAGGTATGATTTAAAAATTTAAATCTTTACATCATAAAAATTTTCCAGAATCAGCAAAATTTCTTCCCCATAATCTCTGACTTTGCGTTTTCCCATTCCCTTTAACTGCGAAAGTTCTTCAATGCTTTTTGGATTTGTCTTTACAATGTCTGACAAAAGCTGATTTGAAGCGATAATATACGGAGGATAGCCCAACAGCTGTGCTTCTCCTGCCCGCCATTCCTTTAATATCTTATACAGCTCCATTTCATCTTCCGTCAAATATTCCATATAATTTTTGTTAGCCTCTTTAAATTCTTTCACATCTTGTGTAAAATTATCTTTTTCAGAATTTTTATCAAATTTATCTGCTTTTTCACACTCAACAAAAGCCGTCCAGTAATATTTCCCCTCCATTTTCACCAGTTCAGCCTGATACTTCAAAATTTGCACATTCCCCAGCACTCTTTCCAATTTTTCCTGCTCAAATTCCTCCATTTTCTCATCAAATGGCAATGTTACTATTTTTAACACCTCAATTTCCCCCTCTTTATTTAAAATTTGTAACTTTTATTCATTCAAATATTTTACAAATTCCTTTTTATTCATCCCAATTTCTTTAGTATTTTTATTCACTTCAGCCTTCAAGTAATTATCAATTTTATCTCTCGTAAATTCGGCTATAATTTTATTATTTGAAACATCTTCATATTTCACAAATGATAAATTTTCAATTAAAGCAAATAACACAGCCGAATTTTTAAGAAACTCATTTTTTTCAGGAATTTTTCTAGAATTTATATTTAATTTCACAAGTATTCCATAAGGCTCTTTTTCAGACAAAATTTGAACAGAATTATAGCTTGTTTCCTTGGGATATTTTAAATTTGATAAAATATTTGTTACTTTAGAATTGTCGCCCACATATTTTGTTTTATATTCATAAATATTTTTATTAGAATTTTGTGATTTACCACATGCTGTAAAAATAATACAGACAATTAATGAAATTATTATTTTTAATTTTTTATTTTTCATAGCAATCACCTCATAAATTCATGATAATTTTTATTGTCTTAAAACCGCCCCATAATCTTTCTCAACTTTAGCCACAATCTTGTTGGAAATGTCTACAATCTCTTTTTCTTCAAGTGTTTTACTCTTATCTCTTAGAACTACGCTGATTGCCACACTCTTCATTCCTGGCAGTACTCCGACACCTTGATAAATATCGAATAGTTCCACTTTTTCTATTTTCTTGTCTACTTTCTGGATTGTTTTTAAGACATCTCCAACTAGGATTTCTTCCTTCATAACGAATGCAAAATCTCTTGGCACAGCTGGATATTTTACAATTCCTTGATAATTTACCTTTTTACCAATATATTTCTGAATCAAGTCAATGTTAAATTCTCCAACTAGAACGGATGTTTTCCCTAAATCAAAGTTTTCCAGCACATCTGGATGAATTTCTCCAAAGCTTCCAATTAATTCACGTCCCACAAACACATCAACTGAACGTCCAGGGTGGAACTGACTTTGCTCAGAACGTTTTATCATATAGTTATTAAATTTAAGCTGTGTAAAGATTTCTTCTACAATTCCCTTCAAATCGTAAAAATCGTAAGGAACAGGTTTTGGATTCCACAATGTCTTGTCGTTTTCTCCAGCCAGAATTATTCCCAATTTAACTTCTTCTTTTGCCAATTCTTCGGCTTTTTCAAAAGTTCTGCTTACTTCAAAGAATCTGATATTTGCAACATTTCTGTTAATGTTGTCCTTTGCGTTTTTGATAAGGCTGTAAAGCAATGTCGGACGCAATGTTACAAAATCCTCTGTAATTGGTTTTAACACATCAATCAGTTTTTCCTGTGCAACTGTATATTTTATTTTTTCCATCGCATCTTTTGGCACAAAGCTGTAGTTGATAACTTCCTTAAGTCCTGCATTTGCTGCAATAAGTTTTACCTGCGTAGAAAGTTTTGTTGTGTCAATAACTGGCTGTTCGCTAATATCGAGTTTTGGTAAAATGTTTTCGATGTTGTCAAAACCATACATTCTGATGATTTCTTCAAAGTAGTCCTGCTCATTTTCCAAATCATCTCGGTAACTTGGTGCAGTCAATGTCAAAGTTTCTCCATTATCTACAACTTCGATTTCAAGTCTAGTCAAAATTCCAATAACAGTTTCACGAGGAATTACTTTCCCAACGAAACGGTTCAGTCTTTCAAAATTAAGTTCAGCAGATTTTTTCTTATAAGGGACAGGATAATTGTCAACAGCTCCAGCCAATATTTCTCCACCTGCTACTTCCTGAATCAAATTTGCAAGTCTATTTATCACATTAACCGCATTCTCCTCATCCACTCTTCTTTCAAATCTATATGAAGAATCGCTTGATAAAGTCAATCTTCTTGACGTTTTTCTCACATTTTGCGAGTTAAAGTTCGCCACTTCTAGAAGGATATTTTTTGTATTTTCAGTAATTTGTGAATTTTCTCCGCCCATTACACCACCAAGTGCCACAGCCTTCACTCCATCTGAAATTACAATATCATCACTATTTAACTCTCTTTCCTGTTCATCAAGCGTAACCAGTTTTTCATTTTCAAGCCCTGCTCTCACAACAATCTTTCCACCTTCAATTTTATCAAGGTCAAAAGCATGATTAGGCTGATTAAGTTCCATCATAACAAAATTTGAAGCATCTACAATATTGTTAATACTTCTAATTCCGATAGATTCTACTCTTTCCTTAAGCCATTTTGGACTTTCCTTAACCGTTACATTTTTAATGATTCTAGCCACATATCTTTTCGACAAATTGCTGTCTGCAATTTCAACTGAAATATTGTCAGAAGTTTTTTCGCTACTTTCAGTATTTATCACAAAACTAGGATATTTAACTTCCTTCCCGTAATAAGCCCCCAGTTCTCTTGCAATCCCAATATGCGATAGACAATCAGGACGATTTGGCGTAATTTCCAGCTCGAACACAGTATCATTAATTCCCAAATATTCTTTCATCGGTACTCCGACAGGCGTATCTTGAGGTAAAATCATAATCCCATCAGAATCCTTGCCAATATTTAGTTCTTCTTCTGAACAAAGCATTCCATTTGATTCCACACCTCTTATCTTCCCTTTTTTAATAACAAAGTCTTCAGCCAGTTTTGCTCCAACCTGTGCTAAAACAACTTTATCCCCAGCCTTATGATTAGACGCACCACATACAACCTGCAAAATTTCCTTCCCATTATCCACTTTACAAATCGTTAAATGATCTGAATCAGGATGCATCTCCTTTTCGACAATATGTGCCGTTACAACATTTTCCAAGTTTTCTCCCAGAACCTCGATTTTTTCCACTTCCTGCCCAATCATAGTAAGGGCATTCTCCATTTCATTTATTTCTATTCCATCTAAATCTATATACTGCTTTAACCAGTTCAACGAAATCAGCATTCTTTTTTTCTCCTTATTTTTCTTTTTTTTATTTCAAATATATTATCTGTTTTATTTTTTTATTATTAATAAATATTTTTCCTACAATTTATACTTATCTTTTTTAAAAGCAAAGGGGAACAGTCGCCATCCCCTTTGCAATCCCGGCTTGTCTAAGAATTTTTTTGAAACAAAAACGAAACTCGCTACGTAAAACTTCGCTCAAACAATCGTTTTCATTCCAAAAAAATCACGACATTCTTAACTTAAATTTCAGTAGATAATTTAGTTAAATAAAATATTAAGCAAAATTTCGTTAAAGGAAAAAGAACTGTTTGAGCTTTTGAAAAATATTTTAAATAAAATCTATTTATCAATATTAGAAAAACTTATATTCAAAAGCGAGTCTTCTTTTTCTTTTATAAGAAAGTTTTGCGTAAAGCGGGGATGCAAGGGCATGGCGTTTGATGCCCTTGCGTTAAAAATAAATATGAAAAAAGAATTATTAATCTACAAATCTAAAATCAAAAAATATGTTTTTACTACTTTTATAAATAATTCAGGTTTTTCTATATACTTCATATTTTTTGAAAAAATTACTTCTCCATTTTCACTTTCAATTTGTATATCTTCATTTTTCTCTTTTTCTAAAACCGAAATTTTTACAATCTCTTTCCAAAAATAATTTTCCAAAATCTTGCCTTTTTGATTTTCCACTCTAATTCCATTTTTATCTAAAAAAATATATTCAGAAATTTTGACTTTTTCCAAATTTTTATCCATATTCAAGCTAAAAATCTTATTTTTCGCAGAATCAATTTCTTCAATAATTCCAAACTTAAATTCAAAATCATCTTGATTTTTAACTTTTTTATCAAATTCATTTTTCAAAACAGATTCAACATAATTTTTTACAAATAATTTTGAAGCCAATTTGTTTAATTTCAAATTTATTGTAATTTTTTCTAATTTTTCTTGATTTTCTATTTCAATAACGATAAATTCAACATCATCAGAACCATTTTTCAAATTCAAGTAAAAATAATTTTTTACATCTTTAAAAAATATTTTTTTCTTTTTCAAGACATCTTCAAAGCCATTTTCATAAAAAATATATTTTCCAACTGAATTTTCTTCCATTTTTAGCCATAAAAACTGAATTGGTGCAAGTGATATAATGAATATTCCAATCCAGAATAAAAACTCAAAATAATTTTTCCCCCAGTTCACAAGCGACGAAATTATAAGGAAAAATCCCAAAATAATACAAATTGCCATAATAAATGTAGTTTTTATAATTAGAACTTGTGAAATTCCAGCTTTTCCAACTGTTTTTCCTAATATTTTTTCCTTCATCTTTCAAATTATCCTATTTTTGTTTTTAACTGCAATCCCAGTTATAAAGAATTTCTGAAAAATCTTTATTTTTCAACTTTTCACGATTTATAAAAAAGTTTATTACGCCAGCATCTCCGATACAAACTTTCCAATTCCGAGTATTTTCGTCAAATTCGCTATTAAGTTGAAATAACACTGTATCAAATTTTTTATACTCTTCGTTATATTCTCTCGGATCTTCTTGTGTAAAAAAGGCAAATCCATCACATTGTGAATAATAATTTTCTGAATATTGCATAAAGTTCAATAATTTTCTATAAAGCCAATCTTCCTGTGTTTGTTTTAATTCTTTTTCCTTGCAGATTGTTGTGAATATATCATAAAACATGTCTTCAAATCTTTCCTTTTCGCTTGTCAATTCAAAGTTCATTTTATAACTTTCGTTATTGTTTGTAATGTAGCTTTCTTCAAAATTATACGGATTATAAATATTTTTTAACTCATTTTCATCATAAAACTCTTCGATTTTTTCATGATAAATCACACGAAAACTATCTTGAACAGTCTGATTATCAAAATCAAGCCCTAATAATCCATCCTCATCATTTAGCACGAAAAATTGTAAAATTCCCTTTTGTGGAAAATCTGCGAGCCCTTGTAAATCATCACAGTTAATCTGTGAAATCATCATCATTTTATCGCCATTAGCTGTTTGGGGGATTTCTGCTCCTTTAGGAATATAGGGCAATCCCATAACTTTGCTATCTGTTATTTTTAGTTCATCTTCCGTCAATGTAATTTTTGTAAAAGCCTTTGTTTGTGCAGTTTTTTTATATTCAGCCCAAATTTCATCATAAACTTTTTTTGCAAATTCATCATCAATTTTTATTTCTAATTCATTTTCCATTTTTAACCTTCCAATTAAATTAGTAATTTATTATCTAAATTTTTCCATTCTTACAATTCCTTTATTATCTGCTTTGTTCACTCCATTTTTGCAACTATATCCCATTTTCTTATAAAACTGGACAGCTGTAATAGATGCAGGTACTTCGATTCTTTTGGCTCTTAAAAAATATTCATCTTTTTCCAATGTTTCAATGATTTTTCGTCCTATTCCCTTTCCTTGATATTCAGGCGAGATAAAAATAGTAAATAAAGAACTTTCATCAATTTTATCCCAATATGGTGCAATTACCCCACATCCAATAATATTACCCTTTTCTTCGGCAACATAAAAATGTGTCCACGAGGCTCTTTTAAGAACATTTTCAGGCTGGAAATTATTTACATAATTTTCTATTAAATCAGCAGAATAATCTTTTATATTTGTTTTCCGTAATGTTTCCACAATCAATTCAGATACTTTTTTAGCGTCTTTTTCTTCAAATCTGCGTATTTTCATGCTTTTCTCCGCTTTTCAAATTTATTTATAAATCTCTTTCCTATGCCCAATATCAAAAACATAAATTGTTATCTTTTCATCAATAATTGTAGCTAAAATCCTGTAATTTCCAACTCTATATCGCCATTTTCCCTTATATTTGCCTTGTAGTGCTTTTCCCTGACTACGTGGATTTTCAAGTTTTTCAATTGTTTCCTTGATATAAGTTTTTATTTGTTTTTGAGATTTTTTATCCAGTTTCAATATACTTTTTAATGCTCTTTTATCATATTCTACAGTATAAGCCATTATACACCTACCAAATCCCAAAATTCATCACTGGAATAAAATTCTCCATCACTTTCTTCTATCACCTTGTCTAATTCTTTGGCATCTCTTAAATCTTCCAAATATTCTCTCAATAAAGCAGATAGCACCTCATTTTCATTTTCTCCATTTTTTTTTACTTCTTTTTTAAATTCATTTATTAAGTTTGAATTTACATCAACTGTATACAACATTTTTAACCTCCCTTTAAATTTTTTGATATACAATAACAAGCAGACCTGTCTGTTAAAATTGATTCAAAAATCTTTCATCATTTTCAAAAAACGCCCTCAAATCGTCAATTCCATATTTTAACATCGTAATTCTTTCAAGCCCTAGCCCGAATGCAAAACCTTGATATTTTTTCGGATCAATTCCAACACCTTCCAAAACTTTTGGATTTACCATTCCGCTTCCTAGAATTTCAAGCCATCCAGTTCCTTTACAAACTCTACATCCCTCTCCTTTACAAACTCCACATTCTACATCCATTTCAGCTGATGGCTCTGTGAACGGGAAAAAGTGTGGACGAAATCTTACTCTTCTGTCTTCTCCAAATATTTTTTTCACGATATTTTCCAAAATCGCTTTAAAATTAGCAAAAGAAACATCTTCTCCAACCATAAGCCCTTCCATCTGGTGGAACATCGGCGTGTGGGACACATCGTAGTCTGGACGGTAAACTTTTCCAATTGAAATCATTCTAAATGGCGGTTTTCTATCCTCCATATATCTAATTTGCATACCAGAAGTCTGTGTTCTTAGCACAACGTTTTCTTCTTCGATGTAAAATGTGTCTGAAATTTCACGTGATGGATGTGTTTTTGGAATATTTAATGCGTCAAAATTGTATTTTACATATTCCACTTCTGGTCCGTCCACAATATCAAATCCCATTGTAGAAACAATATCCTTTATTTCCATAACTGTCTTTGTAAGCGGATGAAGCGAACCCACGTTAGCCTTTCTCCCTGGCAAAGTCACATCTATCGTTTCATTTTTCAATCTTTGCTGTTTTGCAATTTCTTTTAAGTCAGTATTTACTTCTTCAAATCTATTTTGCAGTACGTTTTTTATTTCATTCGTAACTTTCCCAAATTCAGCCCTCTTTTCAGCCGCAATCCCAGCCATCCCTTTCATAATAGCCGTAAATTCCCCTTTTTTCCCCAATATTTTAACTCTTAAGTCATTCAGTTCCTCAAGATTTTCTACTTCTTTAAGTTTTGCTAACACTTCTTCTTTCAAGTGTGCCAATTTGTCTAACATTTTTCCTCCTGTTTGCTTCACTTTTCTATATTTTTACCATAAAAATTTATGCTTTCATTATATCACAATTTAAATATATTAAAAAGTTTAAATTTTTTCATCATATGCCCAAATCTGTAATATTATTTCTATTTTTTAAATAGGTTGAATATAAAAATAAAAATCTCTAAATATTAAGAATTATTCTTAAATAGAGATTTTTTGTTTATTAAAATTTACTATTTCACTTTTACAATTTTCTTTTTCCCAGCTCTGATAATCATTCCACTTTCCACATTTACATTAGCTTTAATATCTTTTATCGGTTCATCATTTATTTTAAATCCACCTTGTGAAATCAGCCTTCTTGCTTCGCTTGTTCCACCAAGCAATTTTACTTCTTTTACAATTAAGTCAATTACATTGATTTCTCCGTATGGAATTTCCATTTCTGGTAAATCTACATTTAAATTTCTTTTGCTAAATACATTTTCAAACCAATCTCTTGCCTCTTTAGCCGCTTCTTCACCGTAGTAAATTTTTACAACTTCTGCTCCTAATTGCTTTTTGGCTTCCATTGGATGTAAACTTCCGTCTGCAATTTGAGCCTTGATTTCTTCAATTTTTTCAAAAGGAACATCTGTTATCATTGTGTAATAATTTTCCATCAATTCATCTGAAATTGACATAACTTTACCAAACATATCATTTGGAGTGTCTTTTACACCAATGTAGTTTCCAAGTGATTTAGACATTTTTTCCACTCCGTCAAGCCCAACTAAAATCGGCATTATCATACAAACTTGCTGTTCCTGTCCAAAGTTTTTCTGTAAATCTCTTCCTCTTAGCAAATTAAATTTTTGTTCTGTTGCTCCTAATTCCACATCGGCTCTTAATTCAACTGAATCATAACCTTGCAAAATTGGATACATAAACTCAATTAACGAAACTGGTTTATTTTCAGCCAGCCTTTTTGAAAAATCCTCTCTCGAAATCATTTGCGACACAGTAAACTGTGACAATAAATTCAAAGCATCCGAAAGCGATAATTTTTCCAGCCAGTCAGCATTATAAACGACTTTTATTTTATCCAAGTCCAATATCAATTTTACTTGATTCAAGTATGTTTTTATATTTTCACTTACTTGCTCCTCCGACAACATCTTCCTAGTTTCAGATTTCCCTGTTGGATCCCCAATTCTCCCTGTAAAAGTTCCAATCAAAAACAGCACTTCATGCCCCAAGTCCTGAAACTGCTTCAATTTTCTCAAAGGCACAGCATGTCCCAAATGCAATTCCGAACCTGTTGGATCTATTCCCAATTTAACTCGTAGCGGAGTATTTGTTGAAATTGATTTTTCCAATTTTTTCTTAAATTCATTCTCATTAATTATTTCGTCGCACCCACGGCTTAAAATATTAAACTGTCTTTCCACTTCATTTTTTACTTCTGTTTCATTATTTCTATCTATACTCATTTTTTATTTTTTCTCCTTTTACTATTTTATTTTTTTTCAATAACTTAATTTTATAACTTTATCCTTAAATATTCTAATTAATATTTATTTTTTTACTTATTTCTATATTTTTTCTTTTTATTAAATGCAAAGGGGAACAATCGCCATCTTCTTTGCAATCCTGGCTTGTCTAAGCATTTTTTTGAAACAAAAACGTAAAACTTCACTCAAACAATCGTTTTCATTCCAAAAAAATCACATCATTTTTAATTTAACTACAGCAATGAATTTGATTAACATAAATATCAAGTAAAATAGCGATTAATTTCCCTTACTTTAAAAAATTTTTACAAATATGCTACGTACTTCATAAAATAATACACAATTGGCAATACAAACAACGCACTATCAAATCTATCTAAAAATCCACCATGTCCCAAAAGCAAATTCCCGGAATCTTTTACTTCCAGTTCCCTCTTTATCTTGGATTCCACCAAATCTCCCAATTCGGCAAAGATTCCTATTGCAAGTGCCAAAATAAAGGCTTTTAAACCTCCAATGGCGACATAGTCGTAATTTACAGAACAAGTTTTTGTTAAAAATGAAATTCTGCAGACAAAATTTGCTATAAATAAATATATTTTGTCAAATGATAAAATTACTAAAAATACTCCTAAAATCCCTGCAATTGCACCTTCGATTGATTTTTTCGGGCTGATTTTTGGTGCCAATCTATGTTTAAATATTTTTCCACCGATTGTCATTCCGACAAGGTAGGCGGAAATATCACATGCCCAGATTAGCATAAATGTCATCACAACCAAAATCTTTCCATTTGGAAATTCATATTTTATTAGTAAAATATGTGAAAATAAATACGCCACATAAATTATTCCAAATAAAGTGTAGGAAATTTCTGCCATCGCATTATGAATTTTTACTTTAAAAACTTGCCTTAAAGCCAGAAGAATTATTGCAAATACGATAAATCCGCCCATGTCAAAGTTAATTTTCTGAAAAAGAGCAAACTTAAAATATGAAAAAATATTTTTTGAATTTTCCTGAAAATATATTGCAACAGGCAAAAATAGCCCAAGTCCCATTCCAATTCTACTTGCCACTTCAAAGCCTTTGTCCTTTAGCATTTTATAAAATTCAAAGAGCGACATTCCAGTTATTACAAGGGTAAATACTAAAAACATCAGATTTCCTTTTAAAAATATCCATAAAAGAAAAGGCACAAATAACAAAATAATAAATAATCTACTTAACATTCAGCCCTCCATATCTTCTATCCCTTTTATTAAAGGATAAAATCGCTTTATCTAATTCATTTTCATCAAAATCAGGCCAGAAAACATCTGTTATATAAAACTCCGAATAGGCAATTTCCCAAAGCAAAAAATTGCTTATTCTAAATTCTCCGCTTGTTCTGATTACAAGCTCTGGATCTGGAATTTCTGGACGATACATAAATTTAGAAAAATCTTCTTCTGTAATTTTCAGATTTTCCAAATTTTCTTTTTTATCCACAAATCCATTTACAATTTTTTCCGTAATATTCAGTCCATTATTTTCATTATTAAATTGCTCACTTGCTAAAATTTTAGATTGCAAAACTTTATTCACAGCGTCAACAATTTCCCGTCGTCCGCCATAATTAAACGCTATATTAAAGACAATGTTTTCACAATCTGCTAAATAATTTTCAGTTTTCTCAATTTTTTTTGTCAGTTTTTGAGAAATATTTTCCTTTGCCCCTGTAACAAGCAATTTTACTCCTTGCTTTTTCAATGTCTTTTTTTCTTTGTCCAAATATTTTGCAAACAAATCCATTAGCCCATTTACTTCTTTTTCAGGTCTTTTCCAGTTTTCAGTTGAAAATGCATAAACAGTCAGATATTTAACACCAATATTTCCTGCATGTCTTAATATCTTTTCAAGACTGTTAGCCCCAGCTCTATGCCCTTCCAGCCGCATTTTTCCACGCTTTTTAGCCCAACGTCCGTTCCCGTCCATAATAATCGCAATATGTTTGGGAATTACTAATTCATCTCTATTCATATATACCTCTCAAGATATTTTTTATTGCTATAATTATAACAGTCAAATCAGTATTTTTCAAGGTGTTTATGAAATTATTATTTTTTATTTATAAGATTTCGAAAGATTAAATCGATGCATTTACGTTTATGTTCAGTTTTGGGATGGACGTATAAATTTAAAGTAGTGTTTACGCTGGAATGCCCTAAAATTTCTGAAACAGTCTTGCAGTCGATTCCAAGTTCGATGGCTTGAGTGGCAAAAGTGTGGCGAAGGCTGTGAAATGTGAGTTTTGGGAGAGTCAGGAAATGGAGGAGTTTTTGATAATAATATCGGTAACAGTGAGGTTTTAGATAATTTTTTCCGTTCGTTATAAAATAGTAATTTTCGTTTTGCTGAAATGATTTTATTAAATTTATAAATTCGTTACTAAGAGGGATTTGACGATTTGAATATTTAGTTTTTGGCGTGCTGATAATGACTTTTGAACAGGATTTATCTTTTTTCTTTATATAAATTTTTTGTAAAGTTCTGCAAACTGTCAGCGTACGCTTTTCAAAATCTATGTCTTTCCACTGTAACCCGCATATTTCCCCTAGCCGTAACCCTGTCTGCAAACAGAGTAAGATTCCTAGATTCTTTGAATTCTGATGGGAAATAAGATAATTAAAAAGTATTTTCTGTTCAGAATTAGTAAAAGTCTTTAAATATAATTTTGTGGAAGAAACAGGAAATTTATAGTGAAAATTCTGAAATGGTATTAATTTATTTTGAATTGCCGCATTTAAAGTGCTTTTTGCAAGCGACGCCATATCCTTGACCGTTTTTAGCGCAAGTCCTTTTTCTAAATCTTTTTTATTGGCATTTAATTTTAAAAGAATAAAATTTTGTAAATCTTCATTTGTAATATCACCAATTCTCCTTTTCCCAAATACAGGCTTTAAATGATTTTCAATAATATTTGTATAAACCGCATAAGTTGACTCCTTAATAAAACTTTTTTCTCTTTCAAGCCAAACATCCAGCCATTCCCCGTACTTCAAATTCTTGTTTAAATATTTTTTTGTAGCCATTTTTCCTCCTAAATTTAGTTTTTTATATTTTACTAAATTATTGGAAAAATGTTTAGTAAATTTAACAAAGTTTGTTACTTAATTCATAAAATTTATTTCACTAAGTATTATACCATAAAATCATATATTTTTGTTATTTTTTTCATACTATACAAATGAAATTAATAGTCTTTTGTTTAATAACGGTTTTACTATTTTTATTATGTTTTTTCTTCTTTCTCGCAGGATTGCTCATTGTCGAAAATCCTTATTTTGTAGTAAAGCTTTATCCTGATAATTAAAAAATATTTATTATAGAATTTCCGAGATTTTAATTTTTCAGTAAAAGACAACTTGTTTGAGCTTTTCAATTATATTTGAATTGATAATAACTTTAGGGGGTAAAAACAACTTTTGTTAAAAGCGAGTTTTGTCTTTTGTTGTAAAATTGAAATTCGAGAGCGGGAGTGCAGAGGTATGGCGCCTGATACCTCTGCGTTAAAAAAATTAATATAAGTAAAAATAAGAAAAATAATTTTTAATCAAAATGTCCTAAAAAACTTAAATTGACTTAAAAAATATTCCTTTTGGATTAAGTAACAAACTTTGTTAAAAAATGGGGAAATAGAAAATTAATTGAGGTTGTGAAAACTTGAATAATAGAGGTATATTGAAAGAATGGAAAATTCAGCAAAAAAATTTATTGAAAAGATAAATGAAGTTTTGGCAGAAAAAGAGAATGCTGTGGTAAATATCATTAATGATAAATTAACCATATCAGTTTTTACGGCATTGGAAAAAAACTTAAAAAATGTGAAGGAAATAAATTTTATTATAAGAGATACGAAATTTATTCCTAAAAATAATGAAATATCGAGGGAGTTTGAGATAACGCCTAATGATATTTTGTATAATTCTTATGATATAAAGGGAAAAAATAAGTTAAAGCATTTTGCTAAGGCAAAGGCTATGTATGATTTTATAAAAAACAACGTAAATGTCAGAAAAGTAAAGCCATATCAGAAAGTAAACGGGAATATTCTTATAATTGATGATGATTTTATGATTCAGGGAACATCATCACTTGAAATATACGAAA
>CAUUWI010000036.1:0-14393 GCA_963548925.1 uncultured Leptotrichia sp.
ATGAAATGAAACATAGATTTAAGCCAGAATTCTTGAACAGAATTGACGATATTATCGTATTTAAAGCATTAGGAAAAGAGAGTGTTAAAAATATTATTTCACTTATCCTTGACGAAATAAACGATAAATTAAAAGAACAATATATAAAAATTGAGTTTACAGACAAAGCTCTGGACTACATCGTAAACGAGGCTTATGATCCAGCTTACGGGGCTCGTCCATTAAAACGTTTTGTGCAAAAGGATATAGAAACTAATTTATCAAAAATGATTTTGAGTAATGAAGTGCCTGAAAATAGTACAGTTGTGCTAGATAGTGATGGGAATAAATTGATTTATGATGTGAAGAAATAAATTGAGAATTAAATAAGATTTTAAAGTATTTTTTGAAGTGATGTTTCTTAGGAAATAGGGAAGTATCAGAAATGGTACTTCTTTTAATTAAAATTTTAGAATAAACCTCTGAATATACATAGTTTTTTCCATGTATTATTTAGAGGTTTATTTAATATTATTTCAAATGTATTATAATTTATATTTGGCTTATTCAATTGTTATTTTTCGTGGAATAATTCTTTTTTTCTCAACAAATTCCCTATCTTTCCCTAAATTTTCTAAAATTTTTACTAAATGCTGATAAAGTTCCTCATTACTATAATTTTCCTGTTCTAGATGTAATTTTAAATTAATATAGGTAATTATGACATCACGTTCAACATTTCTATTTAAACAATTTACATAAAAATTTACGTCAAAAATATCCAAATTTTCTTTTTTTGAAGCATCTTTTCCGAATAATTCCAAAATTTTAGGATGAAGTGTTCCTAATTTGTGTTTTGAAGAATACTTTGTATTTATTAATTCCAGCAAGTTAAAATCACGTCTTAAGTCTATAAAATTATTATAGTCATTTCTAAGTTCAGCACCTGTTCTTGTAATAAATCTTGTTATTTCTATTTCTTCAATTTTATTTTTATCATTTTTCTGATTTTCAAAATTATTTGTTATTCCTGTTTCTTCCTTTTCAGTGTTTATATTTTCATTATTTAAAGTTTCAAGTGAAAAATCAGCATTTCTAATATAAAATTTTCTTTCTTCAAAATCTGAATACAATTTTAACTTTAACACATAATGATTTTCAATTTCTGGCATATCAAAATTATAATCATCATTCATCCAGAAAATTTTTCCTCCGCATTTTGCAATCCCTTTTGTTACAATTACTTTTTTATTTTCCGAATCTGTAATTAAGTCAAACCCAGAGATTATCCCATCTTTTTGATTCAAATACATTAAATTTATCAATTCAGCAGGATTGTCCCTTAATAAATCAAGTGCCTTCTTACTTATCACCTGTCCTTGTCCAAATATCGGATATTTATTTTCAATCATTTTTCCTCCATCTTTTGTCTAATTTAGAATCAGGCTTTAAAAATCATAATCATTTTATTTAAAATTTGATTTTATCATAAAATAATCTGAGCATAAATTTTAAATCTGATTCCAAATTTTTTCATCATTAATTTTTATTAATTTCAACTTGTAGATTTTTCAGATTTCCTGCAAAAGTAATATTTAACTGGCAAATCCCGTTATCCACATCAATTATATGCGACAAGTCATCCCCTTTTTGCATAATTCCATTTACGAATTTTGTGTCCTTCAGCCATACTGATTTCTGACTTTCAGGATTTGTACTGAAAAACATATTTAATTTGTCTTCTTTAAAGTCGGTCGTTGTAAATCTCAATGTTCTTTCAATGTATGTTGTTGTAAGAGTTTTATAAAGTGGTTCATAGCCTCCATCTGGATTTTTTAGTAATGTTCGTGCCTTATAAACCACAATATTTCTTATTTTTTCACGTGCGATATTTGCATTGTCTGATGAAAATACAAATCCATAGTTAAATTGGTTTATTCTATCTTTTATTGTGTTTGTAAATCCTGATATTTCTTTAGACATCGTAGTTTTAGCGTGATAAGAATTATCTTTTTCTTCAATGTCGAAACGTACTCCAGGATATTGCGGAGATACTGTTGTAAATCGTTCCTTTAGGTAATTAGGACATTGTGTGGCACTGATTATTCCAGCTGCGACATATGCAGCATCAACATATACTCCTTCTATCCAGAATTTTAATAAGTCTTCCTGCTCTTTTGAAAGTGAGACACCATTTTCTTCTTCAAATTTCATTTTATAATCTAGCATTACTCCTGATTTATCTTTTGGAATTATCGTAAAATTAGGAATTACTGGTATTAGATATTCAGAATATTTCTGATTTTCCAGTCCTTGAGTTTTTTCAATATATTTATCAACGCCTGTTGTTGCAAGATTGTCAAAAGATGTTTCAGGTTTTCCTTCAAAATTAAAAAACATTTGCACTCTATATTCTCCCAAAACTGTCATTAAATTGGTCAAGACTTCCATTGTATTTTTTTCCGCTTTGTTTTCATTTTTTGTTCCCGCAAATCTTTCACGCACTTTTTTTTCTGGCTTTTTCACGTTTAAATCTACATTTGGAAAAATTCCGAACCAGACTGTGTTATCGAAATCATTTTTTTCATTGGTTGTATTTAAAAATGCACGAATTTTATCTTTATTTCCAGCTTTTACTATCATTTCAGGCTTTACATTTGTAATTAGCAATGTAGGTTTCATCATTCCCATTCTTACATCATATTGCTCAAAAAACATTTTTACACCAAGTATTTTTTCAATTAAAGGTTTTGCAATTTTTATAAAATCTTCCTGGGCTGATTTATAAAATGACAAATAGTTATTATAATTTTGAACTTCCTGCTCAGGATCAACATCCACAAAAGTTTTTGCAAGCGGCACAAACGTTCTTACAACCAAATCGCTAATATATTTATTCGGCTCATCTGTCACATTTTCATAATCATCTCGAAAAGCCTTAACTAGAGCTGTTGTATTTTTTTCTTCAATCATTGCAAGACTTGTCTGGTTTTCCTGTTTATATTCAATGACTTCCAGTTCTCCCTTTTCTCCGACTTGCAGCATTCCCAATTTTATTTTTTCTGATTTAAAGTTATTTGAATCATTTCCAATCAGAAGTCTTGTTTTAATATCTTCAATTGCAAGTGGCAGCATTCCAAGCACATTACTGTAATTTTCAGATGCTTCTTCAAATTTTGAATTAAGTTTATCTCCAAGTTCAAGTTTTTTTGGATTTTCATCATCCAGTTCTTCATATTTTTGATAAATATATGCAATTTCTTTTCTTGTCTGCTTAATATCTTCTATAACTTTTTTTGGTGAAATCAGTTCCAGAATATTTTCAAATTTAAAATCAACATTTCTGTTCCCTTGCGATTTTCTGGCTTCAATTAAAGTGCTTAACATTTTGAAAAATGTATTTCCATTATTTATTTTAATTTCAGTTATCAAATCTTCAGGAATCCCTTCAGGTTTTTTCAAGATATATCTGATACTTTGACTTTCTGCATCAAAATAACTGTAAACTTTCGGATCAAATTTTTCCAAAAATTCATCGAAACTTCCAACCAAAAGATGTTGGTTAATCTCAATAATATTTTCATCATCAAGCGAGTCTAACCCCTTAGAATCATTAATAAGCGTTAAAATATCCATTTTTTCTGGATTAATTTCTTCAAACAAAATTGTTCGATTAGTCTGATTTATAACATTTTTATTCCTCATATTCCCTTTAAAATTATTTTTAAGCTTTATCTAAAAAATTTAAAATTTAACTTATAAATAATTTTATTTCCCCTTTCTATACTTAATTTATTTTTAATCAATATAATAATACACTATATTATTAAATTTGTCAATAAAATTTAATTTATTATTAATTTAATCTATATAAATTTAGGAAATAAATAAATCTAAAATATAATATGAATTACCAATCCTTGTCAAATATATTTCTTCAAATCTGCTCATAGAATCGTATTCTGACGAACAAGTGATTGTTCCAAAAATATTTCCATTAATGTGTTCCAATCTTTTAGGTTTTTTTGTAATTTCAATTGAACAAATATATTCTATTCCATTTTTTTTAATTTTTTCTTCAATGTTTTTTTCATAATTCAAACGTGATAATTTATTTTCTAAATTTAAAAGTAATATTGACGTTTCTTCAAAAAATTCTTTGTTATTTTCCATATCAGAAAAATATTCCTTATGATTATTAAAAATATCCTTGTCATATTTTTCTAACTTATAATATTGATTTCTTCTTTCTTTTGCAACAAGATTTATGATTCTTTTAATTGATACAGTACTTTCATTTGATTTTTCCTGTGGATAATTTATTTTTTGTGATAAATTATTTGTTTTTTTTACTGTTTGTTTAAGTTTTATATTATTTGATGATAAAAAATTCGTATTATTTTTATTGCAAGATGAAATTAAAATTAAAATTATTATCTTAGCTAGTATTTTCATTATTTGATCTCCTTTATCCTATGCTCCCCGAATTTTGTGATTCAGTTATTATTGTTAATTCTTTTTCTTCAGGTGATACTGTATAATTTTTAGGTTTCATGAAATAATCTATTCTACTTGCTTCATAGGCAGTTTTGTTAATCTCATTATTTTGATTTCCACCTAAAAATACTAGCATTCCATTTTTTCTTTTTCCAACCAGTATTGAAACATGGCTATATCCGCCTTTAAATTTAAAAATTCCTATTGCTCCTATAAATGGTTCTGTTTTCTCTCCTTCAAACCATCCCCTTTTAGGTAGTCCAGGTCTTGGAGCGACTCCCCAGTCATAGCCTCCGACAGATGGATAAGATGAATTCTTATATCCCGCTGTTTTCATACAGTAAGTTACAAATGCTGCACACCAAGCTATTTTAGTCGGATTTTGATTGTTTCCAAAATTTGCATCAGGAAAATATTTGTTTTTAATTCGATTATATAAATCCTTACTAGATTCTTTCTGTCCTTTATATTTTTTCAATTCTTCTTCTGCTATTTTTATCCATGGTGCTTCTTTTTTTATGCTTTTGTGCGGACAATTATCTGTATTACATTTTTCAGTATCTTTTGTTGGTTGTGTATTAGTTTTAGCAATAGAAGATTGTTCTTTATTTATTGAATTATTTGAAGTATTATTTTTTACTACTGGAGTATCCTTAACATTATTTGATGGTTCCGTAGGGTTACCAGTAAGAACTTTTTTTTCTCCAGTTTTCACAGTATTATTTGGTAAATTTTTATTCGTATTCTCTTTAACTTGAGTTTTAGAATTATTCTCAATTTTCTTTTGTGTACTATTCTGAATATTATTAACATTCGAATTTTTTGATGAATTGTGAGTTTCATTCCACTTATCTGTACTAAACGGACATGTGGCGATACTTTTCCCTTTTTTTCTTATTTCTTTTAATATTTCCGTTTCATTAAGAGTGCCTTTTTCAGTTTTATATAGAAATTTTCCTATTTTTATCCAGTTTATAATATCTGATGATTCTATTTTATTAGTTTTAGTTTCCTGTGTTTGTTTTATATTATTTTGAACACTGTAATTATATAATTTTATCTGTTCTATTTTTGTATTGTCTTTAACATTATTCAATTCCATTTCAATGGCTTTTTTTTCTTTTTCATTTATAGTTAAATTTCCTGATTGCATTAAATATCCATAAACTATTGCAGGTAACATTTTTGTAGAATAGAAATTCTTTTTTTCATGATCGCACAGACTTGAGCCATGATTTTTTATTATTCCTTTTGTATCAAGATTAGGGTCTGATTTTTGTTTTACCATTTTATATGATTCTTGAAATACAGAAAAAATTTTTTTTCTCAAATTTTTTTCCTTTTCTGATGAAATCTCTGTTTCAGAAATCTTTATTTTTGTTTTGTTCACTCTTATAAAATTTTCATAATTTTCTTTTTCGGAAATGCTCATTTTACCTGTTTTAAAACCTTTTTTCACATCTTTTGAAAAATATAAAGTCATATTATTATTAATTTCATCTTTATATTTTTTCCATTTTGAAAAATTTTGAGCTTCTTTTTTTAATTGAATCTGCATAAAATTATTATTAATATCACGACAAATATTTATCAGAAGTTTATACTGACAATCCGCTTCTCTTGTGATTTCAGATAATTCCTTAGTTTTAGTAGCAGCAGTTCCCATTTCCTTTTGTCCTGCATCATCAATACTTATGGTTCCGCCATATTGGCATTTAATAGTTGAAATATCCAGCAATGCAGGTTTATTTCTTACTTTCACATCTGTATTTTTCTCCCAAGATCCTAATAATGCGGGTTTACAAATTCCGATTGCACTGCAGGATTTAAATGGCTGTATATTTGTATCATTTATATTTGCTTGCTTTCCACCTCCAAGTGTTACGCTATCCTCATTTATTATTAGTTTACTAATATCCTTTCCAAGTGTACATCTTAATATGCAATTATTGTTTACAAATAATTCTCCAGTAGGATTTATAATATTTTGCAGTTTATAAAATGATTTATAAAAGGAATATAAATCCATAGAATCTATACTAGCGGAATAATCCCGTAGTTCTTTACTGCTTTTAAATAAAGTCAGAATAATGTTTTTGTCATTTTCAAAATTTGAGTTATCACTATAATTTTCATAAACTTCATCTATTAGATTGCTTATTTCTTGTATATTTTGAACTTTTACAGTCGATTTTGAGCTTATCCAGTCTTTTAGGAGAGTTGTTATTCTTATATTTTTTCCAATTCTTTCAAGTTTTTTGAATAATCCTGTTTCATTTTTTGATAAAACATCAATTCCATTCTTTTTTACATGCCACAACAGATAATTTCTTACAATATTGCTATCTTTATACTTATGATTATCAAAATATTTAGTTTCATTTTCTTCCTTAAATCCAGTTTGCACTTTCAGAAATTCAATTATTATATTGTCGATTAATCTTCTTGATAAAGGAAATTGTCTGACTCCATTTTCATCAATCGAATATATTTTTTCATGTTCCAATATATTTTGTCCAAGTTCTCTTATCAAATTTTCACATCTTGTCTTTTGTAATTCTGATGATGGTTTTTTAGCAACTTTTATAACAATTTCATCAATATCCTTTGTTCCCTGCATATATTTATCATATTTTTCAGGCAGCTTATTTTTCTCAATTTTAGATTCTTCATCTTTTACATATATCTGAATCACACCTTGTATTTTATCTACATAATTCTTATCCTTCTTGAATTTATTTACAGGCTTTTTATCTGGATACTTCACATATTTTGCTGAATATTGGCTAAGTACATATTCTAGAGATTCCGTACTGCTTTTATTTGGAATAGGATATGAATAGATATAGTAAATTATATCTTGTATTCTTAAAATTTCATCAGTTTCTTCCTTTCCTCTCAAAATATCAAATCCATGCTGCCTTATGACATTTCCAATCTTGTTGTTATCTTTTGTTGCTTCATCGTACATTTTTAAAATTAAATTAATATCTTCCTTATTTTCTTCTAAAACTTTTTTTCCAATTTTAGTCTCCAAATATTTCACATAGTCCTTATTATATAGATTTGCATCTTGAAATTTGATCTGCAATCTTTTTAAAATTGCTTCTTCAGGATTTATAAAAGCTAATTCAGGAGCTTTTCCGTTTTCAGCTATATTTCTTTTATATTGTTCATTTTCTTGAACTTCTTCAAATTTCTGTCCTGTAAATTCAAATACTCCTGATTTATTATTTTCAGAAGATTTAGTTGATGCCGAACTTTGTGAAGCATTGGCTGGAATATCATTTTTAATATTTTTTTGTATTACAGCTTGCTTATTTATATTTTTATTATCAATCTGAGTATCATTTTTTCCTACAACTTTATGTCCTACGCTACAATTATCTTTGTGATCAATAATTACTGATAAGTCATGTCCTGCTAAATTTTCAGCATAAAGTAAAGAAGGCATTGAATTTCCATCTACTGGTATTCCCCAAACACCCATAAAATTATTTCCTATGGCATTGGACATTGCACCTTGTCCACATAAATGTGAAGCTGCAAGCATTCCGGATGATGTGAGAATAAAATTTTTTCCTCTTAAATCTTCTGCTTTATATCCTTGAGCTTTCTTTTTCATTATTATTGTTTTTACTTTAATTTCTGAAGCTGTCTTTTTTCCAGGTGCTTTATAAACCGCATTTTTAGGAACTGTTATATTCTGACAAATTTTATCTTTATATTTTTTCAAAGTTGCCCACCTCATTTTTATAGATCTCATTATTACTTCATCCTGAGCTGCGGGATTATTTAAAAAGCTCTGTTTACCTGTTAATTTCCATTTTGTGACAGCTTCACCAATAAAACGAGCATTTGCCCAAGTTGAGCCTTTTGGAAGCCACCCCATATCCATTAAGACATCTGTTCCAATCTGATATTTCCCAATATAATATTTTTGATCTGCTAAATTATATGTTCCTCCACTTTCTAATTTTGCTAATTTTTCAAAAAATTCAACTGCACTATCTCCAATATCTGCCCCATTAAACTTTCTATTTACCACAATTAATTTCCCCCTTCAAATTTTAAAACTTTCACAAAATTAATTTTATCAAATTAAATAAAATTACCACACCCTTTCTTTGTATACTAAAATTCTTATTTATAATTACTTTTTATAAACTATTTTAATTGGCTTTTATGTATATACCCTTTCATATAATATCCCCCATCTTTATTATAAAAATACACATATTTCCAGCCTTCTTTATTTGAAATTTCCTCAACTTCAACATTATTCGCTAATGTATGAATTATAGAACTGTCTGAACCATAACTTTCTCTTACATTAATAACATTTTTTTTTGAAGTTGTTATAAAAATTTTATCAGTTCTCTTAGGCGATATTAATCCAAAATCCCTAAATTCTTCTCGCCACATCTGCTCACTTTTCATATCAGTTATTGCATAATTTGTTCCTCCGCTTGCCGCAACTGTCGATAAAAACAGATTATTTCCGTCAACGCTTTCCAATTGATAACCCAAATCTACTATATCACTTGCAATTACTTCTCCATTTTTTGTAAAAAGTGTTTCGCTGTTTGAACGTCCAGCGTAGGCATATGGATAGATAAGCGTATATATTGAATATACTTTATTTGTAAAAAATGTTGCTCTTTCCACTTTATTATCCGCTTCTTCAAATTTTTTATTGTATTCATCAACAACTTCATAAACTTCTTTCGGCAACTTATTTAGTGCAATTTCCTTCATAGAAAGTTCCTTTACAATTTTAACGGTTTCAAAGCCATATACTCTGCGTTCAAACTCTGAAAAATTAGGATATTTCGCCACATTTTCTCTTTTAGCAACAAGTTCTGGGTATCTTTCTTCAATAAATATTTTTTCAGGAATCATAAAATTACGATAGTTTTTATATACATAATCCACTATTTCCTTTGGAACTTCACGTAATTCCAGCCTTTTTAAGTTTTTCAATCCAGAAATTTCTCCTGCTCCATTTTTTAACGGATTAAAACTTACATCCAGATGTTCCAGTTTTGTTAATTTCTCAATCCCTCTAATATCACTTATTTTATTGTTATGTAGCCATAATTCCTTTAGATTTGTTAAATTTAACAAAGACTTTATATCCTCTATCTGATTGAAATTTATTTTTAAAACTTCCAACTTTTTCAGATTTTCAAGAGGTTTTACATCCTTGATTTTATTCCAACGTAAATCTAGAACTTTTACATTTTTATAATTTGCAATACAATTTATCTCCTCCAATCCTTTATTTTTTAATTCTATTTTTTCAACATTAATGTTATATTTTCCTAGTTCAATACAGTTTTTATCTTGTCTGGGAATTGTATGAATTTGTGCCATTTGTTCATTTGTACTTTTATTTTCTTTCAATTCCTCACTTTTGCTGTTACTGCAAGCCATAAATATTAGAAAAATTAGTATTCCAAGTGTGTTTTTCACTTTTACCTCCTATTGTATCGTTATTTTTAATTAATAAATAATTTATTTTATATAAATATTTTTTTATTAATTTTTACATTTATTAATTTAATATTAATTTATATAATAATACCTTATGTTTTAAATTTTGTCAATAAAAAAACTGATTTTTCAAAAAAATTTTTAAATAGTTTTTAAAAAATGCTTGTAATTATAGTAAAAAAATGATATTATTAATTCAGAAACAAATTTAAAACTTCAGGGCAGGGCGAAATTCCCGACCGGTGGTAAAGTCCACGAGTTGTTTTTATTTAAATAAAATGAAAGCGACACGAACTGGTGTGATTCCAGTACCGATAGTTACAGTCTAGATGGTAGAAGTGAAATAGTTGAATTTTGAAATATGTTCAATATATTTTTTAAATTCAAATTATATAATTACAACTTAATATTATTAATCATCTACCTTTTAAATATTCAAAAAAGCCTTGAGTTATAGTATTCTTGGCTTTTTTATTTTAAATCTGCAGTTTAAGTTTAATAAAAAAATTTAGTTTAAAAAATAACGAGAGGATGATTTGAAAATGAGAACTTTTGAAGGAAAATTTGATGGAAAAGGTGTAAAAATAGGAATTGTTGTCGGAAGATTTAATGAATTTATTACTTCTAAACTCGTTGGTGGAGCTTTAGATGTTTTGAAAAGAAATGATGTTTCTGAAGAAAATATTGATATTGCTTGGGTTCCAGGAGCATTTGAAATACCTTTAATTACAAAAAAATTGGCAAATACTGGAAAATATGATGCGATAATTACTCTGGGAGCTGTTATAAAAGGTTCTACACCGCATTTTGACTATATTTGTGCAGAAGTTTCAAAAGGTGTTGCTCAAATTTCATTGCAAACTGACTTGCCTGTAATTTTTGGAGTTTTAACTACAAACAATATTGAGGAAGCTATTGAAAGAGCTGGGACAAAGGCTGGAAATAAAGGGGCAGATGCGGCATTTTCTGCAATTGAAATGATTAATTTAATAAAAGAAATTGGATAAAAAAATATTTTTGTAAAATTTTCAGAAAATACTGGTAAAAATGAAATTATAAAATTGATTAATAATAGTTATGAATTAACAAAAGGAAAATAGGATGAATGAAAATATTGATGAAAAATATATGAAAATGGCAATTGAACTGGCAAAAAAAGGGACTGGGGCAGTAAATCCCAATCCAATGGTTGGAGCTGTTGTCGTTCAAAATGGAAAAGTTATTGGAACTGGCTATCATAAATATTTTGGAGGACCTCATGCTGAAGTTTATGCTTTGGAGGAAGCAAGCCAAAATTCTAATAATTTATCAGATGCTACAATTTATATTACGTTGGAACCTTGCTCACATTATGGAAAAACACCGCCTTGTGCAGAAAAGATTGTAAAAATGGGGTTAAAACGATGTGTTATTGGCTCGTCTGATCCGAATCCAAAAGTGGCTGGAAAAGGTGTACAGATTTTGAAAAATACTGGAATTGAAATTACTCAAAACGTTTTGAAAAAAGAATGTGATGAGATAAATCAAGTGTTTTTCAAATATATTATGATGAAATTGCCATATTTATTCTTAAAATGTGCGATTACTCTGGATGGAAAAATTGCCACAAAAACAGGAAATTCCAAATGGATTACAAACGAAACTGCACGTGAAAAAGTGCAACTTTACCGAAACAAATTTATGGGAATAATGGTTGGCATAAATACTATTTTAGCCGACAATCCAAGCCTTACCGCAAGAATTGAAAACGGCATAAATCCATGTAGAATTGTTATTGATCCGCATTTAAAAACGGAAAAAAATCATAATATTATTAAAGAAAATGCTGACGAAAAAACGATAATTATTACGTCCAAAAACAACGAAACTTCTAAAAAACAGCTAAATTTTTCTGAAAATAACAAAGTTAGATTTATATTTTTAAATGGCACAAAATTTGGTTTTAAAGAAATTCTTGAAAAAATCGGAGAACTTGGAATTGACTCAATTTTGCTGGAAGGTGGCCAATCACTTATTTCACAGGCATTTGAAGAAGATGTTGTTGACGCTGGGGAGATTTTCATTGCTAATAAAATTTTGGGTGATAATGACGGAAAATCCTTCATTGCTGGATTTGATAAGGAAAATATGAGTGAAGCCATCATTTTGAAAAACGTAAAATATAATGTTTATGGTGAAAATTTTGGAATGGAATTTTTACAAAAGAGTTATAGTTAATTTTTAAAAAAATTTAAAATCAGGAGAAAATTATGTTTACTGGTTTAGTTGAAGAAATTGGAAAAATTATTGATATTGCGAAAAAAACTGCAAGTATCGAAATTACAATAAGAGGAAAAAAAGTTATTGAAAAAGCACAGATTGGGGACAGTATCGCTGTAAATGGCGTGTGTCTGACTGTTACAAAATTAAGCGGGAATGATTTTACTGCTGACGTGATGTTTGAAACTATCAAAAGAAGTGGCTTAAAGCGTGCTAAGGCTGGAGATATTGTCAATCTTGAAAAATCGCTTACACTTATGACTTTTTTAGGCGGACATTTTGTTATGGGGGATGTTGACTGTGAGGCTAAAATTGTGTCGATTACTGACAAGGGAATTGCGAAAGTGTATGAATTTCAATTAGATGGAAATTATAAAAATAATATGAAATATATTGTTGAAAAAGGGCGTGTAACGATTGATGGGGCGAGCCTTACAGTAATTGATGTTAATGATAATGCTGGGATTTTCTCGGTTTCGCTTATTCCTCACACGATTGAAAATATTACAGTTGGAATGAAAAAAACTGGAGATTTTGTAAATATTGAAACAGATTTATTTGGAAAATATGTTGAAAAAATATTAAAATTTGACAATTTTGAAAATGAAGAAAAAAATCAAAAGAAAAAAGAAAAAAAATCAAATTTAACAATGGAATTTTTACAAAAAAATGGATTCTAATTAAGAATATAATAAAAGAAAGAAGTGATTTTAAATGTCGGAAAGCAAAATAAAGTTTGATAGTATTGAAGCCGCCATTGAAGACTTAAAAAAAGGTATCCCTGTGGTAGTTGTCGATGATGAGGACAGGGAAAACGAAGGAGATTTAATAATTCCTGCTGATATAGTAACTTATGAAACTTTAAATTTTATAATTAATGAAGCACGTGGACTTATGTGTGTGCCAATGTCCAGAAAAAGAGCCGAAGAGCTTGAATTAAATCCAATGGTTCAGCACAATACCGATTATTACGGGACTGCCTTTACAGTATCAGTTGACTCGCTGGAAGGTACATCTACTGGAATTTCTACAGGTGATAGATTAAAAACAATAAAAGATTTGGCAGATTCTACAAAAACTGCAAAAGACTTTAGAAAACCAGGGCATATGTTTCCGCTGATTGCACGGGAAGGTGGAGTTCTGGAAAGAAAGGGACATACTGAAGCGGCCGTGGATTTGGCAAGACTTGCTGGATTTTTTGAAGTGGCGGTAATTATGGAAATTTTAAAGGAAAATGGAAAAATGGCTCGTCGAAACGATTTATTTGAATTTTGTCAAAAACATAATTTGAAGTTAATTACAATTGATGATTTGATTGTTTATATAAAAAAAAACGAAAAATTAGTTAAAAACGAAGCGACTGTCGATATTCCAACGCAGTTTGGAAAATTCACTTTTACAGGTTACAGCGATAAAATCGAGTATAAGGAATATATTGCAGTTATGAAAGGCGAAATAAGAAATAAAGAGAATATTACAGTCAGACTTCACTCTGAATGTTTAACAGGCGACGTTTTTGGCTCAAAGCGTTGCGATTGTCAGGAACAGCTTCACAGGTCCTTACATGAGCTGGAAGAAAGCGGAGAAGGACTTATAATCTATCTGCGTCAGGAAGGGCGTGGAATTGGTATTTTGAACAAATTGAAGGCATATAAACTTCAGGATGAAGGTTATGATACTGTGGAAGCTAATCATAAACTGGGATTTTCTGACGATTTAAGGGATTACGCTGTGGCAGCACAGATTATAAAGGATTTGGGAATAAAATCAATTATTTTGAAAACTAATAATCCAAAGAAAATCGAAGGACTTGAAAAATATGGAATTAAAATTGCTGGACGTACAGAAATTGAAATTACTGCTAATGATGTGGATAAGGGTTATTTGAAAGTAAAAAAGGAAAAAATGGGGCATTTATTGAAACAGGAATTATAATTTGATTGAATAAAAACCTCCAAAATAAATATGAGATTGTTTTAATATTTTAATTTGGAGGTTAATAAATTTTTTTAAATATTAGTCAATTGAAAATATAAACTGATTTCCCGCATACAAACCTAATTTGTTTTTGTTCAATTTAAATGTATAAATACCATCAGTTAAGCTGTCAGTTTTTTCATTAAAAGTCAGATTTTTTACATCTGTACTTACTCCATTTTCAT
>CAUUWI010000037.1:0-14330 GCA_963548925.1 uncultured Leptotrichia sp.
ATTAAATATGAAATTCTTGAAAGATATTTAAATTCCATTTCTTTTGGAAAACAAAGCGACAATATTATAGTAGACAAAAACAACAATGTTATTTACTACAAAGATGTAAAATGTTTTGCCGATAAAAAGTGCCTTGCAAAATTTTCAGAAAAGAATAAGGATAAAGATACATATTTATATGAAATAAATATTGAAAATACAAACTGGAGCCTAAGAAGCCTAGCAAATACAAATGATTTAGTTACTTTGAAGAGAAACTTCTATCACATTGTTATTGTTATTTTCCTAGTTTCACTAACTTTTTCATCCATTATTACATTTATTGTAATAACAAAGATTTTAAAGCCTCTAATAAAGCTGGAAAATCATATGCAAAAATTTGAAAATAACCTGAGTGAATTTAATCTGAGTGAAAAAACAGGCTATGAAATCCAAAATCTTGTGGAACATTTTAACATAATGGTTAAAAAAATCAAGTATTTGCGGGAATATGAAATAAAAGCTCTTCACAGTCAGATTAATCCCCATTTTCTATACAACACGCTAGATACTATAATTTGGATGACAGAATTTGAAGATAATGAAAAAGTAATCAATATTACAAAGTCCCTTGCCAACTTTTTTAGACTTTCTCTTAGTAACGGACACGAAAAAATCCCGTTAAAAGACGAAATTATGCACACCAAAGAATATCTATTCATACAAAAGCAGCGATACGAAGACAAACTTTCCTATTTTTTTAACATAGAAGACGAAAGCCTGCTTTCCATCGAAGTTCCAAAAATCATAATCCAGCCAATTGTAGAAAACTCCATCTATCACGGAATAAAAAACCTTTCTGGAAACGGAATCATCACAATAGATGTTTATAGTGAAAACAGCACTGTCAATATCTCAGTTAAAGACAACGGAATAGGCTTTGAAAAAGCTAAACAGTTCAAAAAAAGCAAGACTGGCGGAGTAGGAATCAAAAACGTCGATAAAAGAATAAAATTCTATTACGGAAAAAATTATGGGGTATTCAGAAACAAAAACAATGAAAGTGAGGGAGCGGAAGTAATTATAAAAATTCCTTTTAAATCAATATAATACTGTTCTAAATACCAAAATCTCTTTAATACTAAACCCCATTTAAATAACGAACTTATTATAAACTTTTTTAGTAATGGATAAAAGCCTAATATTTTAATATAATTTTCGCTTTTTAAACGGGGAATAGTATAAAAAATTATAATATAAGATTTTTATAATTCAAAAAAAAGACGAGTTATTATAAAATATGTTCAGGAATAATTTTTGAATTTCTTCCTTTATTAGCAGATTTTGTACCGGCATCTGCCTGAGCATTTTCAGAAGAGTATTCATCATTAATTCTTTTTATCTCACGGTAAATAGTAGCCCTGTGCCTGTTAAAGATTTCAGCAATTTTAGAAATTCTGTAATTTTTTTTAGCAGAACCTCTAGTTTATTTCTTTCATTTATAGTAAAATATTTATGGTTTATGATATATCCTTTCATTAAATGTTTTTGTCGTTACTAACATTTTAACACGAAATTATCATAAGTTTTTATATTTTCTAAATTTGTCGCAATATATTATACAATCTATGAAAATAATAAAAAAATCCCTGCATAAACCGTAGTCTTATTGCAGGGAAATTGATACTTCTTTATTTTATAAAGAGTTGTCTTAATTATTCATCACTAAAATCTGTTGCTATTAATGTCATCCTTACAATTCCTTTCATATCAGGTTTCATAGCATATGCCCATACTATACGGGCTTTATAAACTTCTAATTCTTCTTCAAGTATTCTAGTTATTTTACTCAATTCAGTTAATCCAATTTCTGGTCCTGCTACAATATTCATTAATATTTTTCTGGCATTTTTTACAGACTTTTCTGATAAAATTTTATTTAATACCTGTTTGACAATGACTTCCTCTTTATTTTCTCCAACAGCTGTTCCATATCCTAATACAGCCGTTCCTCCATTTTTTAACATACTATTTACATCTGCAAAATCAAGATTTATAATTCCTCGTTCTCGTATTATATCCACTACTACTTTTATATTTCTTATAAAAATTTTATTTATCTCTTCAGATACTTTTTCAAACGGTATTGTAATTATAATATCTGTAAACTGCTTTAATTCCGCTTTTCCATTTTTTTCAAATTCTGCTGCAGAAGGGGCGGCTATTATTGATATAGTTAATATTTCTAGTGATTGTGCTATTTTGGCAACAGCTGTAGATATTTTTACATTTTTTGCTTCATCTGTTTCTGCAAGAATAAATACCATATCAGTATTTTCTAGCACTTTTTTCATTTTTTCTTCAAAATTTTCAGTTATCAGTATTTTTGTTCCAATTTCCAACAAATCCAAATTTTCCTGTTTTTCACTAACTGCCACAAAATCCGCTTCCACAACTTTACCTTTTATCATTTCATTTAAAGCACTATTTCCTATTTTCCCTATTCCCACAACTTTTATCTCAACATCTTTTTCATTTTCAACCCTCATTGCACTTTCTCCTAATTTATTAGTCATTTGTAAAAGTCTTTCAATTCTGATTTTTTATTTTTCTCAGCTTTCTGATAAGGGGTCTTGATCCCTTACTGCATAAGAATTTTGTGTCCTTTACTTTTACAACATTGTTATAAATTACAAAATAATGTCGTCAACTGGTAATAAAGCTGCTCCCATTGAAATTGATTTTCCTAAATCTATTTTCATTATTTTTATAAGTCTCATAATTTCTTTTGCTTGTTTATCCTCCAGATAAGTTATCAAAACACTGTCAGTTCCAGGCCAAACATGATTATTAAAATGTTTTAACGTTCTGCTCCAACGACTGTATATCTGCGGTACAATGGCATACTGCTCTATCCCATATTCTCTCATTTCTTCTTTTATTTTATCCATAAAATAAGAATCAAAGTATATCTCAACTCTTTTCAAAAAAACACCCCTTTTCCATTTTTTATTCAAAATTATATTTTTTATTTTTTTTCATCTGTTTTTTTCGCTTTTCTTTTCTTTTCTTTTTCTTTCAGTCTTTTTTCTTTTCTTTCTTCAACTATGGAATAAGCCACTGGTATAAAGAATAACGTCAGCAATGTACAAAATGACAATCCAAACATGACTGCTACCGCCATTCCCTGATAATAACCTGAACTTCCTTTACTTGAAAGTACCATTGGAAACCATCCGAGTACCGTTGTAAGCGTTGTCATAAGTATTGGACGAAGCCGTGAACCTGCTGCTTCCACCAGAGCCTCTCGAATTTCCATACCTTTTTGCCGCAATCCTGATACAAAATCCAACAGCACAATGGCGTTATTAACCGCCATACCGAATAACATAAGAATCCCGATCATAACAAACATGCTAAGCTGTATTCTCGTTACTGCCAGTCCAAATATTACTCCAATCATTGATAATGGCAGTGCCAACATTATTATTAATGGTAATACGAATGATTCAAGCTGTACTGCCAGAACGATGTAGATAAGAACTATTGATAATTCTAGTGCATTCATAATTTCTCCACCCATTTCTTTCTGACTTCGTGCATTTCCTGCCGGAGCTATTTTGTATCCTGCCGCTGGATTAGTTTTTTGAAATGAAGCATTTACAAAAGAGGCAGCATCATTCATTCCCTTTGATTTATCCATATTTGCACTGACTGTTACGATTTGAGCTCCATTATAAGTTTCAATTGAAGCAGCTCCTTCCACTTCTTTCATTGTTGCTATATCTCCCAGCCTTACAAACTGTCCTGTGTTAGTTTTTATCATTATATTCAATATTTTTTCAAGCGAATTTTTATATTCATCTTCAAATTCCATATAAACTTTTAATGTTTCAGTATCTTGAGTTACTTCTATCGGATCTACTCCTAAAACTGTCTGATTCAGCATTCTAGTAATATCTGTAACACTCAGTCCATAACTTTCCGCCTTTACTCTGTCTACTTCCAGCTGTGCCTGAGGATATCCGCCTTCTGATGATGATTTTATGTCCTTAAACCAGGTTTGCTGCTTCATATCCGCCATAATCGCATTAACAATTCTGTTAATCTCTTCAGCATTATCCCCTTCCACTTGGAATGAGTAATCTTTTGAAACTAAACGTCCTCCAGATTTTGATGGAGATACTGAAATTGTAACATTTGGAATATTACTCATTTTTTGACGCATCCGCTCCATAGCCTTCATTGTATCCTTTTTTACATCGACGTTAATTATTGCCGACTGGGCATTTACTATTGTTGTATAATTCTTGGTTACAGGGTCCTCTTTTACTATTTGTTCCATCTGTTTTGAAATATCATGTGCCACTTCTAAATCCAGTCCAGTTGAAAGTGAAGCCACTACTGAATACTCGTCATTATCAATCGTTGGGAAAAATGCCGTCTTTACAGTTTTTCCCAGTCCAAAAACCACTACAACAAATAGAACTATTATTCCAATTATGACTATCTTTCTATTTTCCAGTGCTTTTTTTATAAGCTTCTTATATTTGTCCTTGAAAACATTAAATCTATGTGCTTTCTCTGCGGCTCCCGATATTTTTTCAATATTTAAAAATATACTTGAAGCCATCGGAATAAACAGCATCGCCACAACAATTGAAGTAGATAATGCAAACATCATTGAAAATGAAATTCCTGAAAAGGCTTCCTTTGAAAATCCTGGAAATAAGACTATTGGCAAAAATACACAGACTGATGTCGCTGTTGATGCTATCATCGGAAGTATTACCTCATTTGTTCCCCGAATAGCCGCAACCATTGCCGGTTCCTTATTTATCTGAATATGATCAAATATGTTATCCAGCGTAACTACTGCATTATCCACCAACGATCCAATCGCAAGCGCCAGTCCCATAAGTGAAACCAGATTTAACGTAATTCCCTGTGTACCTAGCAAAAAGAATGTAAACATTGCTGATATCGGTATAGACATTCCAACAACAAGCGAAGCCCTTAAATCTTTCAAAAAGACTAGCAACACTATTATTGTTATAATCAATGCCTGAAAACCTGTAGTTGTTACATTGGATATGGCATCTTTTACTTTTATACTGTTATCAGTTATTATTTCATAGCTTGTTCCCGATGGAAACAACGGCTTCATTTCTTCCAGTGCTTTTCTTGCTATACTTGCAATTTCAACCAAATTCCCATCTTTACTTTTCTGAATCATAACTGCAATCATATCCTGTCCATCGTATTTAGAATACGAAGTTTTCTCCTTAGTTCCATATTCCACTACTGCTACGTCATTTAATCTTACTGTCTGATTATCACTATTGGAAATAATAATATTCTGAATTTGCTCAAGTGTCTTTAATTCTCCATCGACTTTCAGTATAAATTCCTTTGCACCATCCTTTACTGTCCCTCCAGGGACTATTGTATTAGCCGCTTTGATTTTGGCATATATTTCATTTGGAGATAAATTATATGCCTGTAATTTGTATGGATCCATTTTTACTTTTATCTGCCTTGTTGCATTTCCAAATACCGATACATCACCAACACCTCTGTTTCTTTTAAGCCTTGGTTTTAACGTTTCTTCTATAAAAGAAGTAATCGTAGCTTCATCTCCGCCTCTTATTGCGATCATTAGTGCCATATCTGAATTTCCTCCAACCATATTCATTTTTGAAACGACTGGATCGTTTGCATCACTTGGAAGATCTTTTTTTATTTTGTCAATTTCTAACTGTACCTGCACTTGTTTTATATCAGTATCTACACCAAAGTTAAACTCAATCAAGACATTTGAACTCCCATAAGTTGAAGTCGTAGAAATATTTTTAATTCCATCAACATTTAATGCTGCATCTTCTATTTTTTTAGAAATTTGAGTCTTCACATCTTCAGAAGCTGCTCCTGTCCAACTTGTACTGACAACTACCATCGGAAACTTAAAATCAGGTATCAGTTCCTTCTTCATTGAACGCATAGTCATAAATCCTGAAAAAACCATAAATATTAATATCATCGTTGTAGAAACGACTCTTTTCGTCGCAAATTCTGCTACTGTCATTTTCTGCTTCTCCTTAATTTAATTTTTTTACCTTTACAAAATCTTTATATCAATATTTTATACTTATTTGTGAACTACTCCCACTTATAGAAGTTGGAGACCCTTACTAATATTCGTTAAAAATTAAATAAAGAATTACTGCACTATCCGTATTTTTTCATCATTTTGAACAACATTTTGTCCATCTACTATCAATTCTGTTCCAGCTGTAAGACCTTCTCCAGTAACCGCTGCCATTTCCTGATTCTGATTAGTTATTTTTATAGGAATCGCAACCGCTTTTCCATTTCTGACAATATAAACTACCTGTTCTACTCCTTTTACAACAATCGCCTTTTTAGGAATAATTAACCCATTTTCGTTTCCTGTATCTATGCTTGCAGTTCCATACATTCCACTTTTCAGCCTTCTGTCTGAGTTAGGAATTTTGATTTTTACTGTAAATTGTCTGCTTGATGAATTTGCCGCAGAAGCTGCTTCATATACAGTTCCCATCAGCTCTTCCCCCTTTAGTTCGTCGATTTTTACCTTAGCTTGTGTTCCAATATGAATTTTACTAATTACTTCAGGCGAAACTCCAACTTCCAGCTGCATTTCCGATTCATTTATTACTGTAAACAATTGACTTCCTGTTGAAGTCTGCTGATGAAGTTCCAGTTTCATGTGTGCAATGGTTCCTGTCGTATCAGTTTTTATGACCGATTTTCTATTTGTATCATTCGCCGAATCCAGTTCTGCCCGAGCTGAAGTCAGATTATTTCTGGAAGCATTTAAATTAGCTTTAGCTGAATTATACCGAGTCTTTGCATTTAAATATTCTGTTTCTGTTACAAGTCTTTTTTCATAAAGCATAGCATATTTTTCATAATTGATTCTGGCTTCTTCCAATGCTGCCGATGATGAATTGATATTTGATGAAGCCGTATTTACACTTGAAGCCGCTCTTCTCACATTTGATCTAGCAGTTTGATTATCAATTGAGACAATGACTTGTCCTGCCCTTACACTATCACCATTTTTTGCATTTATCACGACTATTTCTCCGGAAGAAGTAGCTGTATAAGGAACTTCCTCTATCCCCTTTAAAGTTCCGCTTGCAGTATACCCCAAGGACATAGAATTTTGTCCAATAATCTGTACTTTTACAGGTCTAGAATTATCTGTCCCCAATTTTTTCTTCTTTCCACAAGATATTGCAAACATCGCAAGTATTGCTAATGCTATTATAGCTTTTTTGCTATTTAATTTCATTTTTTCCCTCCTGTTTTATCACTTTATTAAAAATTCTAATTAATCTAAAAATGCTCCATATTGTGATACTAAATAATAATATTTAAGCTTTGTATTTGCGTAATTTACTCTGCTTAATCTCAGTTTTGCTTCTGCATCCAGTAAATTATTCATTGTAATTAAACTATAAGTGTATCTTTCCTTTTCCAGCGAATAAGTTTCTTCAGCCTTTTCTACAGCAACCTTTAATGCTTCCAGACTCTTTTCAAGTGCCTGAAGCTGATAATATGTTTTCCTCATATTCGCTCTAACCAGATCCAATGTTTGCTCCGATTTAACTTCAGCAATTTCCTGAGTCTTTTTGGCATATTTAACATCATCTTTTCTTCTTCCCCAGTCAAAAATATCCCAAGTCATCGTTACTCCCGCCACTGCTGTAAAATCTCTTGCTTCAAACAATCCTTTAGGTTTATTTTTTGAAGTCAATGCTCCATAATTTATTGTTCCGTTAATTGTTGGCATAAGATTCGCTTTTTCTAACTTTACATTTTTTTTAGTTATATCAATTTGCTTCTGCGCAATCTTATATTCCGTATTCAATACTGTCAATTTTTCCAGATCCTTTTTCAAATCAACCGTCTTAGTAAAGTTATCCTCTACTCCAAACGGCACTATTTCAATATTTTCTGAATCTGGTATGCCAATCAATATTCCAAGCGATTCCTTTGCAATTTCAATATTTCCTTGCTGCTGTACAATTTGTGCCTCCATATCCTTTACACTACGTTCAGCTTCTCTGTATTCAGGTTTTGTAACCATTCTCAGTTCATATTTTTCTGTCTGAATTTTATAATTTTCATCTAACGCCTCCTTGGATTTCTTTAATACTCCAAGTGTACTTATTGCATCGTATACATCAATATACGCTTGAACTGTACTTAAAATTGTATCTTTTCTAGTTTTATCCAATTTTAGTTCAGCTAATTTTAAATTATCCTTGCTTATTTCATTTCCCAGTTTTAATTTCCCACCTGTATAAATTGGCTGTGATAACGATATATAATGTTGATACGATTCCCCTGTCTTGGTTAAGGCTTCTTTAGTCAAAATATCTTTAAAATATACATTTGCAGAAGCATTATAGCTCACTTTAAAAAATCGTTTTTTCCAGCTTCTATTCACATCAATCTGTCCCCGCTCCATTTCGAGCATCCCCACTTTGATATCTTTGTTGTTTTTTACTGCCAATTCTGCTGCTTCCTGAATTGTTATTTTTTGTGCAAAACTGGGAACTGTCAATAATACTAGCAATATTACTATTACTATTTCTGCTCTGTTCCTTTTCATATTTCATTTTTCCTTCCTGAACTTATTTGAGTGCATTATCTATAAATTTTATTATTTCCTTTAGTGAATTTTCAACTTTCTTGGTATTTTCAATATTGATAAAATCATTGTACTGCATACACTTAAAATTTTTGCAGACAAACTCATTATATAAAAATTCTTCTATTGACAAGTACACAAATTCAGATATAATTTCCAAATTATATTTATTTCCATTTATTTCATCAAATTTTTCAACAATATTTTTTTTGATAAACTCAATTGATGTATTTCTTAATTCTTCAAAAAAATTTTTTATTTTTTGATTTGAAAGATTTCTCTCAACACTGCTCATTTTCATATTATTGAGAAGTTTGACAATATAGTTCATTTTACTAACCACATAGGCTTCCAGTATCTTGTCAGGTGCCTGATTAACATTAATCTCATTAATTCTTTCAGCATTTTCCTTTCTAATCTTTTCCAAAATTTCATATAAAAGCTCATCCTTAGTTTCAAAATATGTATAAAAGCTTCCTTTGGAAACTCCTAATTCTCTTGTAATATCTTCCACCTTTGTTTCTTCATATCCATTTTTTCTGAATAATTCCCATGCTTTATCTAGTATTTTCTTCCTTTTCTGATTCTTTTTCCCTTTTTTCCTTTCCAAACATCTCCCACCTAACGAATAAAATTGACCTTTAAGTCATTTTTATATAATATAACGTTTTTTATATTTTGTCAATATTTTTTCAAATTATTTTTTCATTGTTAAAAACAAATTTCCTTAACTTTTCATATTGATATTTTTACTATTATTGGGTATACTTTATTAGAGGGATTATAACTTAAAAAATGAATCCAAAAGTTATAGCATTTAATTTTCGTTAATTCAATTTAAAAAAATTTAAGTATACAATAATAATTAAAAAGGAGTGATTCTCAATGAAAAAAATTTTTAATGTTTTGATTGTCTTTCTATTTTTAAGTTTATCTATTTTCTCAACTTCAAAGAATACTGTCACCAAGGACAAAAATCAACAAAAAATGGAGCTTGTATTCATTCTAGACAAAAGTGGCTCAATGAGTGGACTGGAATCTGATACAATTGGAGGATTCAACTCAATGTTAGAAAAACAGAAAAAAGAGAAAAATAGAAACACGTATGTTACAACCGTTCTATTTGACAATGAATATAAATTACTATACAGCCATACTTTAATATCAGAAGTAAAACCGCTAACTGAAAAAGAATATTCTCCAGGTGGAACTACTGCCCTTTTAGACGCAATTGGAAGAACTATTTCACAAGTAAAATCTGAACAATCAAGATTAAACAGCAAAGACAAGGCAAAAAAAGTTTTATTCGTAATAATTACTGATGGAATGGAAAATGCAAGTAAAGAATACAACATAACTACAGTAAAAAACTTAATAAAAACTCAAAATAAAAACGAAAAATGGGAATTTATATTCTTAGGAGCAAATATAGATGCAATAGGAACAGCAAAAAATCTAGGAATAAAAGAATCAAGAGCCGTACAGTACAAATCTGACAGCATCGGAACTAAAAACAATTATAAAGCAGTAGAAAAAGCGATAGAAGGAGCAAGATCTGGAAATTTAGACGAAAGCTGGAAAAAAGAGATAGAAAATGATGTTGAAAACAGAGGAAAATAATTAATTATTAATCAAAAAACCTTTACGAATATATATTCTTTGAGAATACATATTTTAAAGGTTTTTCTTTTAATTTATTGATTTCACTCATTTGGAACGATATCTATAAAGCAGGGACTGCTCTTTAAAAAGATAACTTTTTAAAACTGTTCTTATTTTTTAAATTTATTTTTCAAGTCCAGCACAAATTTTGTCAAATCTTCTGTAAATGCTTCTGCGTTAGCTTTTACCTTTTCCGAAAAATCAGTCAAATTTTCCTTTATTTCTTTTGATTTGCTTTCAAATTTTTCTTTCAGTTCCTTGTATTCAATGTCTGTTTTTAATTTTCTTTCATATTCTTGTGCCATTTCCAAATCTTTTCTCACAACCGCAGCATCTTTTCTCAAAACAGTTTCCGTTTCATATTTATTCAAAAAATCATCCAGTTCTGAAACATCTGATTCAGAAGTCAATAAAATTAATCCATAATGATCTTTTACCAAATATTTTGACACATCCTCAAAAATATTTATTACAGTCTTGTCTGCCTTTTCTCCACGGCTCTCACCTACCATAGCCCCGATAGCTCCCCCAAAAAGAACTCCCAGTGGCCCACCAATAATTCCAATAAAACTTCCTAGCAGTCCACCATTAAGAAATCCTATCTTTCCATTTGAACCTACTTCAAATCCGTCTTTAAAAGTCAATTTGTCATTTTCCTTCTTCACGACAGCCGCCTGAGTAATTACATAATTCCTTCCAACATATTTATTCTTTATGTCTGCCAATGCCTCAAATGCACTTAGCTGATTTTTAAATGTTGCAAGCAGTACGTTATTTTCCATAATTATCAACCCTTCCGTATATATTGTTTAATTATAACTATTTAATAATAGTTTTGACTTTAACAGCTCTTATTTTTTTCTTTTTAAAAACAAATTTATTCCCATAATTCCCGCAATAATAAAGCCTAGCAGTCCCAGTCCCGAAATTCCAAAAATTTTGGGAGGGATATTTGCCAAAGCCAGTATTGACGATCCTACAAACAGTGATGAAATAATAATTGACAGAATTAATTGCTCAAAAGTCTTTTGAAATTTGTCAAATCCTATTATTTCATGCTTATGCTTCAGTTCGTTTTTCTGAATTTTTTCCAAAATATTTTTTAAGTCCATTGGTAAAGTTAACCAGTTTTCAGAAAAAGTTTCCAGTTTTTCTGTTCCTTTCTTAAAAATATTTATCGGATTCATTCTCTCTTTTGCAATTTTATCCATATATGGCTGCATAACTTTTGTTATATTCAAAGTTGGATCGAGATGCCGCCCAATTCCTTCAATTTGCCCAATTCCTTTTACCAATAAATAAATATCCTCTGAAAGCAGAATCTGATTATCACTGAATATTTTTCTTGCCTTTTCAAAAAGTACAACCACATCCATATTTTCCAGCGAATTTTCATCCACTATCTCTAAAAGTCCATACAGTTCCCTTTCCAGCTTCCTTTCATCCACAACTTCAAATTTTATCGCCAGCTCCTTTATTGTTTCAATCATTTTTTTAACATTTTTTTTCAATGAATAAATAATCAAATTTATTAAAAGTTCCCGCTCGTTCGGATACAGTCTTCCCATTGCCCCAAAATCAATAAATACGATTTGTCCATTTTTTTGTATAAAAATATTTCCAGGATGCGGATCAGCATGAAAAAATCCATGTTTTAAAAATTGTGTCAAATATAAATCAAGCCCAGTTCTCGCAACTTTTTTTGGTTCTTTTCCAATTTTTATAATATTTTCAGTATCTGTAATTTTAAATCCTTCTATCATTTCCATAGTTAAAATACGATCGTTAGAAAGTTCCTTGTATACGACTGGCACATGGATTCTTTTATCATCCTTAAAGTTATTTGCAAAACGAAGTATGTTATTCAGCTCATTATTTAAAGAAAGTTCCTCATTCAGCATTTTTTCAAAACTTTCCACAATCTCGCTAATATTCATTTTTTTCAAATCATCATAATACCTCTCCAACGTTTTTGCAAGATTTTTCATAATGCCCAAATCAGCCTCAACAACAGGACGTATATTTTCCCGCTGCACCTTTATAACAACTTTTTCCCCAGTTTTTAATTTTGCCTTAAATACCTGCCCTATCGAAGCCGATGCCATTGGATTTTCTTCAATTTCGCTAAAATAATCATTCACATCAATTCCAAGTTCCAAACTTAATTTCCAATTTATATCAACTTTCTCAACTTCCACATTATCTTGCAGTTTCTGCAGCTCTACAATCATTTCTTCAGGCAAAATATCTTTTCTGTTACTTAACATTTGCCCAAATTTAACATATACAGGTCCCAGTTCCTCAAGTGCCATCCGTATTCTCTCATAAACCGTATAGGAATTTATCTCCTCTATCTTTTCACTGTACTCTCTTCTGATTTTTTTGGGAAGAAACCTTTCCAGATCTCCCTGCTTAAAAAATTCGTCAAATCCATATCGGATAATAACTCTTGGAAGTTTAATCATCCGTTTTATATTCTGATTAAAAGACACCATTAGTCCACTTCCTTTTCCCTAAAAATACTTAGTAACATCAAAAAATACAATAAATAGCATTAATACAAGTAAAAATATCATTCCAATCATATGTATTCTTTCCTCTATCTCCTTATTCACCTTTATTCCAAAAAATTCAGGAATAACAAATATAAGCCTTCCTCCATCAAGTGCTGGAATAGGCAGTAAATTCATAATTCCAATATTTATTGAAATAAGAATAAACACTCCAAGCAGTGCAAGAAATCCACCTTGCCCATAAGCCTGCCCGATAATTTTGGGAAGTCCCACAGGCCCTGTCATTTCCTTTATTGCCACTTTCCCAGTTATAAGCATTATCACACCATCCAGTGTCAGTTTAAAATAATCTCCGAACATTACAAAACTCATTTTTATTTTTTCACCAAAATTAATCTTTTGCGGCAAAACCTGTATTCCAAGCAGATTTGTCTTTACTTCTTTATTATATGTTAATTTCACATTTTCCATAATTTCCTTATTATTTCTCAAAATTTTCAAACTTACATCTTCACCTTTATAATTCTGACTAATTTTTGAAACTTTTTCCGACATTTCTATCCAGCTTGACACATTTTCCCCATTAATCGCCAAAATTCTATCATTTACCCGCAATTTTTCTTTCGCTCTGGAATCCTCCTGAATCTCTCCAACTACAGGTTTTGTATACTTTATAGGCATAACTCCGGTTATTGAAAACATCAAAAATATTGCAATCAGTGCCGAAATAAAGTTCATAGTAACTCCCGCAATTAGCACAACAAATCTGCTAAATGGAGATTTTGTAAAAAAGCCATTTTTCTGAATATTTTCTTGTTTTCTTAATTCCTTTTCCATAGCTTTGTCAAGCCTTCTTGAGACTTCATTGACAAAATTCTCATCTTCAATTTCATCATTTATCTCAAACTCATTTTTCAGTTCCTTAATAATCTCATCAGTCTTTTCCTTCTTAAATTCTTCCAAATCAAACTGTCCTGGCTGCATTCCCTCAATATTAACAAATCCCCCAAGTGGAAGCACCCTAATTGAATATGCTGTTTCCCCTTTTCTCACTGAAAAAATTTTCGGTCCCATCCCAATCGCAAACTCAGAAACAGGCATTCTAAAATATTTAGCCATCGCAAAATGCCCTAATTCATGTAATAGTATTATTATTCCTAAAATTATTATTGTAAAAATTATTCCCATATTATCTCCATTTTTATTTAAAAAATACTGCTTTAAACGAGAAAACTCCCATAAAAAGCAGCTAAATTCAAAAACTTAACTTAATTTCATATTAATATTTGATTATAACAGATTGCTATCTCTTGTTTCTTCACCTAATGAAGCGTCAATATCTTCATAGTCAATTCCAACTGGAATTGAAGTCAAAACTTTATCTGTAACTTTTGAAAGATGTGCATTCATTGCATAAGCCGCTCCACTTACAAAATCTATTACTCTTTGCCCTACTTCATATTCTAAAAATTCCA
>CAUUWI010000038.1:0-14195 GCA_963548925.1 uncultured Leptotrichia sp.
TTTTCTAAGCATTCCTTCTGTTATAACAGGCATTTTTTATCACACCCTATCTATTATAAATTCCGTCCAATACTTTTCTTATGATATTTTCTATATCACTTTCACTAATTTGTGAGCCACTTCCAGTATTCAGTCCACACGTATCTGTATCTGTACAAACAGCTTCATTTTTCAATGCTTCCAGTTCCTTTGTACCGTAAGCCACCCTTCTAACATTTATAAGATTCAGAGGCCCTATATTGTCAGAAGTTGCACTTCCTCCAACTGTCCCACATCCCAACGTAAATGCAGGTATAAGGTTAGTTGTCGCTCCAACTCCTCCAAGTGCCGCAGGTGTGTTTACAAGCAGTCTTGAAACTGGTTTTTTGAGTGAAAATTCCCTTATGATATTTTCGTTGTTTGTGTGCATTGACATTGTGTGTCCAATTCCTTCATTTTCAAGTATTTCTATACATTTTTCACACGCTTTTTCCCAATTTTCCTCTATGTAAAATCCTAATACAGGACATAATTTTTCCCTCGAATAAGGATTCAAGTGTGAAACTTCCGTTTCTTCCGAAATTAATACCTTTGTAGCTACAGGAACTGTTATTCCCGCCATTGCAGCTATATACAAAGCAGTTTTTCCAACTATCTTCGGATTCATAGTATTGTTGGCCCTCATAAGGATTTTTCCAACTTTTTCCCTTTCGTCCTTGTTCAGGAAATACGCCCCTTGCCGCTTCAATTCGTCCACAACCTGATGTTTTATTACTTCTTCCGTAACAATTGACTGCTCTGATGCGCAAATTATCCCGTTGTCGAAAGTTTTGCTGTCTATTATTCTCTTAATCGCCTTTCTGATGTCTGCACTTCTTTCAATGAATGAAGGTCCATTTCCCGGCCCCACTCCTATCGCAGGCGTTCCGGAACTGTAGGCAGCCCTTACCATCGCTTCCCCACCTGTCGCAAGAATCAATGAAGTTTTCTTATGTTTCATAAGTTCCTGTGTACCTTGCAGTGTAGGTGTCTTTATAACTCCAATTAATCCTTTCGGAGCACCTTTTCTCTCAGCAGCTCTTATTAAATATTCAGCAGTTTTTATTATACAGTCCTTTGCATTCGGGTGAGGACTTACAATTACTGCATTTCCTGCCTTTAATGAAATCATTATTTTGTATATTGTTGTGGAAGTAGGGTTTGTGGAAGGGATTAATGCTGCAATTATTCCCATCGGAACTCCTATTTCTATTATTCCCTTTTCCTTATCTTCACAAATTATCCCTTTTGTTTTCAAATCCTCTATAGCCTCATACACACCAGCTGAAGCCAGTCTATTTTTCAGCACTTTATCTTCCCAGCGTCCAAACCCTGTTTCTTCATTAGCTAGTTTTGCCAGTTCCACATCGTGTTTTTGGGCTTCTTCACATATTTCCCCTACTATTTCATCAATTTGAGCCTGTGAGAACTGACTGTATTCTTCAAATGCCCTGCTTGCATCATTTAATAAATCCCTTACTTCCTGTATTGATTGCAAATCTTTATCCATAGTCTGTCCTTTCCACAAATAACTACTGTTTACCAGTTATTTAAGTTCTCTTATTCAGCCTCAACTGTTTTTGGCTTAGGCAATATACCTTCAATTTCATTATGAGGACGTGGAATTACATGAATTGAAATTAATTCTCCAACTCTTTCAGCAGCCGCTGCCCCCGCATCTGTTGCAGCCTTGACAGCCCCTACATCTCCTCTTACTAGTACTGTTACCAGTCCTCCACCAACGTGTTCCTTTCCAACCAATGTTACATTTGCAGCCTTTACCATCGCATCTGCCGCTTCTATTGCAGCCACCAATCCTTTTGTTTCTATCATTCCTAACGCATTTAATGTTGCCATTGTTATTCCTCCTTATTATTTTTCATCAAAATTTCTACTAGCTTTTTCTTAGGCATAGTTTTTATCTGATTCCATGTGTAGCCAAGTTTAAGGTTATTTACCTTCGTCTTTAAATCCGCCACTTTCATTTCCTGATATTGTTTTTTTATTTTCTTTGTTTCTTCATCTTCTTTTTTTAAGTTTTCATCATGGAAATTTCTTTATTTTCCCAAATAATGTTATTTTGCTTCTTTGTTTCTGTATTTTCTGTTATTTCCTGAACTTCAGCCTCTGTTTTTCCTTCTGTTTCAATTTTTTCAGCAATATTTTCAAACTGTTTTTCAGCAAGTTGGTTTTCATTTTCAATATTTACATTTTCAGCTACTGCCTGATTGTTTGCTTCTTCTGCCTCTATTTTCTCTCCTATTTTTTCATTATTTTGTACAGCAGCACCCTTTTTATCAGATTTTTTTCCAATATCACTTATCAAAATTTTTTTTGTTTCAGAAGCCACTCTTGCAATAACATTACAGCTCAAGAAATTTCCAAGTCTTCTGGCACTTTCACTTGCAGCATCCACAGCGGCATTTACAGCAGCCACATCTCCCGCCACTTCAATGGTTACAATTCCACCTTTTACATAATAGCAGTTTGTAAATGTTACATCAGCAGCCTTCAAGGCGGCATCTGCCGCTTCTATTGCAGTCACAAGCCCTCGTGTTTCCACATATCCGTACGAATCCATCTATTTATCACCTTCTAATCTACTCGGAATCATCTTCCAAATATTTCACAAGTTCCTCAACCCCCTTATTTTCATAGGAACTTACAATAAAAACTTTTTCAGCTCCTGCCATCTCCAATATTTCTTTCGCTTTTTCAGGATTTCCACTCAAATCAGCCTTCGTTACAATTCCAATTACAGGTTTTGAAAAGGCTGTTGAAAAGTTTGGGGGAAATATATTACGCTCTTCATCACAAGCTTGCACCATTCCTACGACATCACAGTCATAGGAACTTACAATTAACGCCTTATAAAGCATCCTGTTTTCCATATATTCACCGGGAGTGTCAAGTATATCATCTGAATATATAAGCATTTGAGTTTTTTCATATTCTATGTCAAGTCCATGTATTCTCTGGGTTAATGTTGTTTTACCGCACATGGATTTTCCGATTAAAAGTATTTTTTTCAATTTTACGACCTCGTTATCTGAGTTATGCTAAATCTTAACACATTTTCAAAGTACGAAACCACTTCACTTACAGCGGCTTCTATACTTCCAACATCTCCACTAATAACAACGGAACCCGTAAATCTATCGACAAATCCTATCTCCACTTCAGCACTTTTCGTAGCCAGATCCGCCGCAATTATTGCCGCTTCTCCCGGAGTAATTGTTAAAATTCCGATAGCATTTACCTTGTTTTCGTGAAGCCCTATTTTTTTTGATAAATCTCTTTGAGGATTTGCAATTATATGAGCCAGCGTTAATTGCCTACCGGGCACATATTCCTGTATCATTCTTTGTTTTTTTTCTTCTTCCATCTGACAAATCCTTTCTAAAATTTTTTCTATCTAGGTAATATTGTTTCAACTTCTGAATGTGGACGTGGAATTACATGAACTGAAATTAATTCTCCTACTCTTTCCGCAGCAGCAGCCCCCGCATCTGTCGCAGCCTTAACCGCTCCTACATCCCCTCTCACTAGCACTGTCACAAGCCCTCCACCAACGTGTTCCTTGCCAACCAGTGTTACATTCGCAGCCTTTACCATCGCATCCGCCGCTTCTATTGCAGCCACCAATCCTTTTGTTTCTATCATTCCTAACGCATTTAATGTTGCCATAGCCTTTACCTCCTAAAATTTTTTAATTTTCAAATTCTTTAAATAACAAAACAACTATTTTTTATTCTTAACAAATCATTTTATCTTAAATTCACCTCCTTACAATTTTAAGGTTATATATACAAATTACCATTTATCGAAAAATAAAAAAGGAACTAAAAAATTAAATAATTTCTCAAGCTCCTTTGCTCTAAAACATTATTATACTTCATATTTTATATAATTTCAATTTGTCATTATTATCTTAATTTTACGTTACTTCATTGTAACACAACTTCTATTCTGAGTATACTATGATTTTTAATTTTGTCAATACTTTTAGAAAAAATTTTTTAAAATTATATTTAAGTTTATATAACTACATTTAAAAAATAATTTGAATATACAGTAAAACCACTTTAAAATTAAACTGAATTGAGAAAAACTATCTGTATTTAAATTCTAAAATTTTTAAAAAATAAATACTAGACATTGAATAAAATTGAAAAAAATGTTATAATACTTTCATATAAAAAACAATCTGTGTGGAATTTTTTATAAATTTGTGAAAAAAAATCCTTGTTCTTAATTGAGCAGGGATTTTTTTTATGATATAATAAGCAAGTCAAAAAGGTTTCACAAGCCTTTTAGACAGTTTCACACAGATTGGAGGTGGTAACGATGATTAATCAAGACTGGGCTATTTTGCTGGTTATAATCGTTCTATTTTTGATTTTTAGCCGTCAAGGATAGTCGGCACTTGATAATCTCCTTTCTACCTTATGCCCACTGGTTTATCTGCTAGCCAGTGGGTTTTATTATTTACTTTCCAAAACAAAACAACAACAACACAATGGATTTTAATGTTTCTCAATTTTTTCAAAAAAAGAAGCAGAATTCCAACAATTCCACTTCCAGACACAGCAATTTATTTCACTAAATTTACAAATTAATAAACTTGATTTTCATTTCGATCTTTACAATAAAAATATCCACTAGAAATTCTATAACATTCCCTCCCTCTTTCAGAATCTTCTCGATTAATTCTAATCCATCTTTCTAAATCAAAAAGTTCACAGTTTGACACATTCAATCCCAATAAAATTCTAAAATTCTGAACACATTTTTTATTCATCTTTTAAAATATCCTCAAACATTCATAAGCCTTCCTTAAATTTTTGCCTTGTTTCACATCTTTCATTGCCTGATAAACTTCATCTTTATATTTCTTTTGTCTAATATAAAAAGGTATTCCTTATCCTCTTGCTGTCTGTTTTAAAATTTCATCAAACAAATCTTCTTCAGTGTATTTCTTAGGCTCTATTCCTACTTTCAATCCATATGTTTCAATAGTTCTCGTAGTGACAGGGCCAATTGAGGCTATAACTTTATTTTTCAGAATGTCTTTTATTTCTTCATTTTCACTTAAGTTTATACTGTCAGCAAAGGCATTAAAGGTTGATGAGCTTAAAAACATTAAGATGTCGCTTTCTTTTATATATTTTTCTGCTTTTTCCTTTTCCACTTCAACTTTCTGAGTTTTATACACTACAAGTTTTTCATAATTTCGATTGTATAAATCTGAATATTTTTTTTCATTTACTGGAGAAATATCAGATACTATAAACAGTATTTTTTCTCCTTCCTTAGTAAAATTCACACTTTCGCTTGCCAGTCTTTCCACAGTGTATTCTTTTGGATAAAAATCTGGAATTATTTTATATTTTTCAATTTCTTCAGCAGTTTTTTCTCCCACTACACCTATTTTAACATTTCCCAAAGAACGAATATCCTTTACTTTTCTCATAAATCCAATAACAGAATTTATGCTGTTAAATAAAAGGGTACTGTATTCCTTCAAATCAGGCATTTCAAAATCGACATATTCTATATTAATAAATGGAAGGCTCAAAGCCTGTCCGCCAAGTTCATTTATTTTATTTGATATATTTCCTTGTTTTTCCCTATTTCTTGTAACAAGAATATTTTTCCCAAATAACGGCTTATTCTCAAACCATTTCATTTTTTCCCGTAAATTCACCACTTCTCCAATCAAAATAATGGCAGGCGATTTTACATTATGCTCTTTTACTGTATTTACTATTGTTTCCAATGTTCCTGTGTAAGTTTTCTGTCTTGTCGTTGTTCCATCTTTTATTATTGCGACAGGTGTTTTTGGATTTTTTCCGTTATTTATCAAGTTTTCTGCTATTTTTTCAAGATTGCTTAATCCCATTAAAAAAACCAAAGTTCCTTCCAATTTTGCAATAACTGGAAAATCAAGCTCTATTCCATTAAATTGCGCATGTCCAGTAAATACGTGAAAGGAAGTATTTATTCCTCTGTGAGTAACAGGGATTCCAGCATAAGCTGGCACAGCGATTGAAGAAGTTATCCCCGGAATTACCTCAAAATCTATATTTTCAGCAACCAAAGCCTCTATTTCTTCTCCTCCTCGTCCAAATACAAAAGGATCTCCTCCTTTTAATCTTAGAACAGCAAGTCCTTCTTTACCTTTTTCAACTAATTTATTATTTATTTCTGCCTGCAATTTTCCTCCAGCAGTATTTTCTTTCCCCATATAAATCAGTTCCACATCAGGCTTTGCATACTGTAAGATATTTTCATTTACAAGTCTGTCGTAAACAATGCAGTCAGCTTTTTCTATCACATTTTTCAATTTTAAAGTTATAAGTCTCTCATCTCCACAGCCTGCTCCTGCAATATAAACTTTACCTTTTCTCATTTTTCATCTCCTCTTCCTTTATTTCTTCAGACAATTTTTGTGCAATTTCCTCTGGATTTTCACTATTTCCTTCAATTTCTTTAAATATTCTGATTCCGTTATCATTAAACATTCCCTTTAATTTCAATATATTTCCTTTAATAACCGATGAACAGCCTATCGGAGTATGGCATCCTCCATCAAAAATTTTTGAAAATTCTCTTTCAGCTTTACACATTATCGTAACTTCATCATCATTTATAATTTTCAGAAGATGTCGTATTTTATTATCATTTTCCCTGCATTGAATACATAAAATCCCTTGTCCTGGTGCTGGCATAAATGAATCTTTATCAAAATATTCAGTAATTCTGTTTTCCAGCCCAACTCTTTTTAATCCAGCCGCAGCCAGCACAATCGCATCATATTCCCCATCATCAAGTTTTTTTAACCTTGTGTGAATATTTCCACGAATTGCTTTTATCTTTACATCATTTCGCAAATTCAAAAGCTCCTTTTCCCGTCTTATGCTCCCTGTCCCAATTACAGAATTTTCATCAAGTTCTTTTAATTTTTTTCCATTTTTTGAAACAAGCACATCACGGTTATCTTCCCTCATTGGAAAGCATGCGTTTAAAAGCCCTTCTGGAGTGTTCTGTGGCATATCCTTTAACGAATGTACCGCCAAATCTATTTTATTTTCCAGCATTTCTTTTTCAATTTCCTTCACAAACAAATCCTTTTGCGTAGTTCCTTTTATTTTTGTAAAGTCCCTTAAATCCTTATCTCCCTTTGTAACTATAACTTTCAGTTCTATTTCCAGCGGACTTTTTTTCTCAAATCCTTCAATTTCGCAAAAATTCTCCATACTTCTTAATTCATCATATTTTTTAATAAGCATTTCCTTCACTTTTTCCGCTTGTGCAAGTGCCAAAATACTTCCTCTCGTTCCAATAATTATTTTATTCGATTTCATCTATTTTCACCCATCTCAATATTTTTCTGATTTGTATATTTTCTTCTTTTTTCAAGTTTTTCCGCTATTTTTTTCAACTGCTCCTCAATAATGTAAGAATATTTTTCTACAATTTCATCCCGTTTTTCCACATTTTTATTATATTCATCCCAAATATCCTCCAAATGATAAAGTGAAGCATTTTCAAAATCACCAATACTCGTCTCAATGTCTCTCGGAACGGCTAAATCAAGGAAAAACCGTTTTTTTCCATCATTCAGAATATTTTTAATTTTCGCTGTTTCAAGAATCAAATGTGGTGCAGAAGTGGCACTTATTACAATATCCATATTTTTTATAACATTATATTTCTCGTTAAATTCTGCTGTCTGAACGTCTGAATACACTTTCTGCAATTCAATCGACTTTCGTAAACTTCTATTTGTCATTGTCAAATGGCAATTGTTCATTTTGTGAAGAAGTGCAAGAATCGACTGGCTCAAATCTCCCACTCCAATTACAAATATTTTTTTATTTTCAAGGCTCTCAAATTTTGTTCTTATAAATTTTACAGCTATCGAATCAAGTGAAATATTTTTTTCATTTATCTTGCTTTCCGCCCTAAATCTTTTCCCAGTTTCTATCGCCTGATTAAACATTATATTCAAAAAAGAAGACGTAATATTTTTGTCAAGAGCGTCAAAATATGCTTTTTTAAGCTGTACAAGAATCTGATCCTCTCCCTTTATTATTGAATCCAACCCACAAATCACCCGCAATAAATAATTCACGGCTTCAGCCCCTTTATAGTCCTTCATCTTCTCAATCCTAAAATCTCTCTTTAACCTCTCAATTTCAAATTCCTTGCTAACATCTAAATAAAGCTCTATCCTAAGGCAAGTTTCAACAGCCACATACCCTTTTATAATCCTTTTTTCAAAATACTCCCTCAAAACATGTCTATACCCCTCTTTTACAAACTTTTCCCTTTCTTCCAAACTCAAATTTTTATAACTAAAACTTAGAATATAAAAATTTTTTACTAAATTTTCCTTCATTTTTTTCTCTCCGTTTTTTTATATAATTTTATCATTTTTTAAAATAATTTCTTTTAATTTTATTTCTTGTTCCAAGTATTCTTCAAGGTTACATAAAATATCAATTTTTATTTTTTCAATTCCTTTTCCATTTTCTGTTAAAATTCCTTGAGTATAAAAATAATATTTTTGAGAAAATTTTCCACTGTATTTTTTAATTCCATAATTTCTCTTAGAAATAATATTTTTATTTCCTATTCCATTACCTTTAAAATAAACTATCATCATGCTATAAATTTTTTCAGGAAATTTTATATTTTTTTGATTTTCTTTTGTTCCTAATGTTAATTCCAAATAAATTTGTGACAAGATAAAATTAACAGTTTCTATTGAAGTAATTTGCTTTTTTAAAATATTTTCTGAATTTTTGGTGTTTGATTTTAATTCAATATGAAAAACATAAAATTTTTTGTATTTTTTATCATAAACAAATAAAATTCCATCAGCGGAACTACAAATTTCTCTTTTAAAAATTGAATAAATTCCTGTTTTTGAATTTTTATCTTCAAAATTATTTTCATCTAGCGAAATATGTAAAATATCAAATCTATTTTTATTAAATTCTATTTTTACCTCTTTTAATTTAGCATTTTCATTTTTTTCTTCAATTATGATTTTATCATTTTTTAGTGAAATTATTTTTTCATTCTGTATAATGTCATTCAAATATTCTATAAAAGTAGCCATATTTTAATCCTCATCCAAAAAATATAAATCTTGATAAAAATTATTTATTTTCGCAACTACTTTATTAAATGTTGAAGTTTCAACTCCTTCTTCATCGACTTTCAGTTCATTAACTGTTCCATCGTTTAAAAACCAGACATTTATATCATCTTTATCAATTCCATAATTTTGATTTACATTATATTCTATATTAACTTTTTCAATATTTGAATTTTTCTTTTTTTCTTCGTATAAAATCATATTATTAATTTCCTGCATTATCAAAGGACTATGTGTACTTACAATAAATTTTATTCCATATTTTGTTAAGATATTGAACAATTTTATTAGTTCCAATTGATTTCTAGGATGTAAATTTAATTCAATTTCATCAATAAAAATTATATCTCCTTCTTTTGCACAATATTTTATATATAAATAAAATCCAACTAATGTTTTTACAGTAGAAGACACTAGCCCCATTTCCAATTCAAAATCTTTTTTATTCTTATAAAGTATTTTATCATCTCTTACCAATATTTCGCCATCAATTATATCTTCTATATTTACAAAAACATTTTTATAAATTTCAGTTTCATTTCTATTTTCAAAATCTCTATTTAAAAATTTCATATATTCATTTATTGGCTCAGGATAATTTGACACATCTTTTAATATATCTACATCTCTCGATAATTCAAATTTTCGTAAAATATCATTCCCACTTTGAAACAATTGCTTGTAAAATAAAACCGCTCCACTTCTTTCAGCAGGGAAAAAATAAATATTATTTATATCTAGTATTTTTGCTGTCTTTTCAAAATGATAGTTTTCTTCAATATTATCAAATTTATCTGTTATATGAAGTGATACATTAATTTTAGTATTCTCAAATTTTTTCTCATTTGTATGAAAAATAATAGGTAAATCTTTCAATAATTCTTTCGAATAATCTTTTTCTTCTTTTTTTAACAAATTCCTAATACCTTTACTTTTTAATCCAAAATTTAAATCTATTTTTTCATAAAATTTTTTCAATACAGTATAAATAAAATAACTAAAATAAGTTTTTCCGCTGTTATTCGGTCCAATAATAACATTTAAATTTTTTAAATTACTCAAATCCAATTCTCCCTTTTCCAATGGACCTAAATTTTCAAATTCTATTTTCATTTTTCTTCCTTTCTTTTAAAGGCTTTCCATAATTTCACGCTAACTCTTTTCAACAACCCTAACCTCCTCCTCACTCAACCCATACAGCTCATAAACCATCTCATTAATCTCTTTATCTATTAATTCAATCTCATTTTTTACTTTTTCAGCTTCTTCTTTCTTCTCTAAAAATATTTCTTCCCATTCTATCTCTTCTTTTAAAGATAATTTTATTTTCAATTTTTTCAGTTCTTTTACAAATTCAGAAAATTTAAGTAAATACCAATCTTGTAATTTTGTTGTAAGTTTTTCTAATTCAAATTTTCTAGTTAATAATCTTTGGAATTTTTGAGATAATTCTTGAAGATTTTTGTTTAAAAATAACATTTTATCAGCTTTTTTAATAAAAGGCTTTTGTGCTTCAAGTGAAATTTCTTTTATTGGTAAATTTCTAACATCATTAACCAAAATCTTTGGAAATAAACCTTTATTTGCTTTAGGAGAAGTTTTATTGTGATACCAACCTAAAAGTGTTGAATTTATCAAAACTAAAATATATTTTAACTTTAATATATTTTTCTCGTTGATTATGTTTATTAGAGATGGTGTATTGTAAAATTCTTCATTTGTATAACAAGAAAGTAATCTTTTACCTGTAATTTCTCTTATCAAAACTCTCTCATTTACAAAAAATTTTTTCTCTCTAGGTGCTGCTAGCCATTCTCCGTAACTTATCCAAAGTTCTCCATTCCATTTTATCGAATATTGGCTAACATCTCCACCTTTTAATTCTTTTTTGTATGTTTCATTTTTTTGAATATTTGAGTGCCATATTCGATTTTTTATTGTATATTCATCATGTCCTCTATATTTATCATATGGTATTAATCCTTGAGAAATCTCAAAAAAATCTTTTATTTGTTTATTTTCTTTTATTTTTTTAACAATTTCTTTTTCATTTCTATTTTGGAAAAACAAACTTGATATATTTTCTACATTTTGTAATATCTCTTCTTTAGAATATGTTTCAAATAATTTAAAATTTTTATTTTCCATTTTCGTAAAAATACTTTTTTTATCTTCTATCAAATTTTTGAAACTGAATATAATTGTTCTAACGTTAGCATCTGCAAATGTATTGTCATTTGACAGGTCAACAATTTCTTTTACTGAAACTTCTTTTAATAGATTTTCTCGATATTTCTTACCAAATAAGGTCGATAAAAAAGTATTAGGAAAGATATATGATAAATATCCATTTCTTTTTAATATTTTTTTATAAAGAGAAATAAAATAAATATAAATTTCATAATCAGGAACTAGATTATCAAATTTTGATAAATATTTTTTTGTTTTATCATCAAAATTTACTCCATACGGCGGATTCCCTATCACAACATCAAATCCACCATTTTTAAACACTTGCGGAAACTCTTTTTCCCAATTAAATGCTAATTCTCCAGCAATTTCAATATCATCAATCAATGAATTTCCACATTTTATATTATTTTCAAGTGTTGCAAGTGTTTTATTTTTATTAGCAGTTTTTAGCCATAATGATAATTTGGTGATTTCTACACTTTCCTTATTCAAATCTACTCCAAAAATATTATTTTGCAAGATTTCCTTTGTCGTATCGGAAAATAAATCTTTTGTTCCTGTCAAATCAAAAATTTTATCGTTTAAATAATTGTTGTAATTTAATAAATATTCAAAGGCTGTGATTAAAAATGCTCCGCTTCCGCAAGCTGGATCTACAATTTTTATATTTTTTACAGCCTCTCTGTATTTTGTCCAGAATTCTATATGCTTTTTGTAATTTTTGCTGTAAATTCTTTCATCACTTTTTTTACTGCTATATTTTATTTCAAAATCTTTTTCTGTAAGTTCGGGAAGGTTGTCTTCGCCCAGCTCTTTTCGTTTGTCGTCAAGCCAGTTTTTTATGGAGTTTTCTACAATGTATTTTGTTATATATTTTGGTGTGTAAAAAATACCGTCTTTTTTTCGTTTCCCTTTTTTCTTGTCAAATTCTTCCCCATTTAATTCTTTTTTTAAATCCTCTATATCGCTTATAGATTGCTCAAAAATATGCCCCAAGATATTTTCGTTCAGTTCAGAGTCAAAATCATATTCAGATATTTTTTTCATTTCTTCAAAAACTTCATTATCCACATAAAGACTCTCTAAAACATCGTCATTTTTAAATAAGCCTCCATTAAAATGAGAAATATTTTCCCTCGGATTTCCTAAATTTATCCAATTGCAAAGCATTTTAAAAACTTCAAAAACATCTCCAAAGTTTTTACCTTTTTCTAAAGTCTTGTAAAAAATCTCGTTCGGAAGCAAGCCCTTGTCTTCACAAAAGCAGATAAACAGGAATCTGTCTAATAATTTTTGAACTTTTTCAATTATCGTATTTTCATTTACTGTGGGATTATTTTTTCGCATATTTTCAAAAATATGTAATCTAATATTTTTATACTCGTTATAAAATTTCTTCTCGATTTCAGCTTGATTTTTTTGATATTCTTCAGAAAGTTCTATTGTTTTTGCCTTTTTCTTTTCAGTTCCTACCAAAGCATAAAATGAAAGAATATAAATAAATTTCTTAAATTCCAAATCATCTTTTAATTTTTCAAGAAAAAATACTTGATATTCTGTCATATCATTTGACCTGTAAAGCCGTATTTCTTTATAGTTTGAAACTATAACCCATTGACAGTTTTTTCCGTATTTTGGAGCATAATTAAAAGCCTGTTCTACAGGCGTTCTTGTATCACCGGTTCTTTTCTGCCTTACATCTAGCGAAACTTTCGCACCTTTCAGTTCAATTACAGCCCTGACATCTTTTTTTCCATCTGCATCAAAAAATCCCAAAACTCCATCAGCTTTCTGCCCATCTAACTTTGTTTTAGTTTCTCTTTCCAAATTCCATTCATTTTTTCCATCCGATTTATTCACAGCCCTCAACACAGTTGTAAAAATATCGTACAAAAATTCTCCTTGAAACTCTTCTTCTTTCGATTTATCCAGAACACCATTTTCAAGATTATTTATCCATTTATTTAGTGCCTTTCTTCTTTCAGAAAAATTATGTTTACTTAAATCGACTTCTTCTTCAGCTTTTTTAGCCAATATTTTCTGATTAAATAAATTATTCATCTAAATTTTATACTCCTTCTGCCCCGTAAATTGATACCTACATTCTATTAACTTTTCCATTTTTTGTCAATTCAATTTAATAATAAGATTCTCAAACATTCTAGTCAGTAAATTTATAACAAAATATACTCAAACCTATTTAAAATTAAACTACTAAAAATTATATAAATTTAGGGTTTGAGTAAAATAGTCATAACTTTTGAGTTTATTTTTAAAGCAGTTTTACTACAATGCTAAATCCCTTTTGAAAATAGGAATAAATTTTTATAATAGAGTTATTTAATAATTAATTTATAATCATTCAACTAAATTATTTTTATTATTTTTCGGATATTTTATTAATAAATATTTTTTCATATTACTATGTTTTTTCTTTTTTATTTTCGTAGGATTGCTCATTGCCGCAAATCCTACAACCTATGGCTAGTCTACGACATTTTTCTGTACTGACAAAAAACTCGCTATGCTCAAACAGTTTTATCAGCACAGAAAAATGCTCCGACGGATTAATTTATACTAAAATCTGTTTAAGAAGTAAAAATTATGTTTTAATCATTTGAGAATATTAAATTTATCCTTTAATTAGAAAAATTTGTAATAAATTCGTTATTTAAATAGGGTTTACTATAAAATAATAGGGAATATCTTATAAATCATAAGAATCCCCATTTAAAATACTAATAAGCATATTTTGCAATGTCATCGACTATATCGCTTGTCATTTCATCTAACACATATTTTTTATTAGCTTTAA
>CAUUWI010000039.1:0-13479 GCA_963548925.1 uncultured Leptotrichia sp.
TTATTAAAATATCAATTTCTGAAATTTTTAGCGAAAATATTATAGATTTTTTCTCTCCTTGCGAAGAATACGCCTTTGCATTTTTTCCATTCAGCTCAAAGATAAAATCGTCTTTTTGTGGACCGAGCAGGCTGTATCCAAGAAATTTTTCCCTCTCACTTTTCTTTTTGCACAACATTTCAAATTTTTCATTCAGTTCTTCCTTAGTCTTCTTTTCCACATCCCCAAGAAAACAATCATATTTCAATTTCAGCTCCGAATTTTCATCAAATAATTTTCGATAATTCAAGTTTAATAAAATTGATATTTTTTTTATAAATTCCCGCCTGTTTAAAACAATATTCAGCCCTTCTTCAATAAATTTTTCATTATAAATCTTATAAATTTCCTCACCAGTCTTTTTTTCCTTTATAAGTTTGTTCCGCACCTTCAATATTTTCTCAAAATTCACAATCGCCTGCAAATACTCCTTTTTCGCCTGTGAAATCTCATAATTAAAAAAATTTCTTCTAACGCTGGGATTCCCAATAATCAGCTCAATATCCTCAGGAATAAACGAAATAATATTGAGTAGCCCCACATAATTTATATATTTATTTTTTCCCCTGTTAATATAAAAATCTTTCTTATCCTCATTCACATCAATAGCAATAATATTTTCCGACAAATCCTTATGTCTATACTTTCCAAATACAATCAGCCTGTTCAAGTTATACTTGCGTATCTCCTTCACCTTCTTAGTCCTAAAACTTTTCCCCGTAGCTAAAAAATAGACAGCCTCGATAAGCGATGTCTTCCCCTGTCCATTCTTCCCATATATTAAATTAAAATACCTGTCAAACTTCAACTTCCCATCCGCAAGGCACCGAAAGTTATTAAAACTAATCTGTTCCAAATACATCACTATTTCTTCCCTTTCACACTATAACATCTTATTATTTTTTGTCTTTACAACAACCTTTTCTCCAGCAAACTCCACAACATCCCCATCATAAATTTTTTTCCCGCGTCTAGTTTCCACAGCGTCATTTACCTTCACTTCACCATTTTGAATAAATATTTTCGCTTCCACTCCAGAACCTGTAAAATTTGCCCACTTCAAAAGCTGATCCAATTTTATAAACTCAGTGTTTATCACTACTTCTTCAATTTCTTTTTCCATATTTTTATCATCTCCTTCTAAATTTTTTCTTTATATTTAAATTTCAATCATTAATCAAATTTATGTTTAAATTTTTTGTGGAAAACTCAATTTTTTTGTGGAAAACTTTTTCCACATAGTTTTCCACATCTTTTCCACAATTGCATTTTATATTGATTTTTAAAGGCTTTGATGTATGAATAGTTTTCCACATTGCATTGTGGATAACTTTTTTACTATTGTGGAAAACTTTCTTATTTGTTTATTTTTATTCTTTTATCACACTTATTAATTAATTTTATTTTAACTATTTTTGTGTTTTCCACAAATGTGGATAACTTTTTTTAAAATTGTGGATAACTATATTTAAGTTTTCCACAATCTATTATTACTTTTCCACAAAACCTTTTATTATCATAATTATTTCATTACTTTTTTTCAACAATAATGTGGAAAACTTTTTCACATACTGTGGAAAAAAATTTTGAGTTTTCCACATTCCACATTTTCATTTTATTTATTTTATCAAAAATTAATAATTTGCAAAATATTATTTAACTAATATTTTTTTTGTGAAAAAAGTTTTCCACAGTGGAAAACTTACAATTTTTCTCTCTGACTTTTCCACATAGTTTTCCACACTGTTATAATTTAAACGAATTTCTTATAATAATTTCCATATTTTCACTAAATAATATATTTTATACTTTAAATATTTTTTTATTCAATGTATCTATTTCCTTCTTAAATAGCACATCTTCCTGTGTTTTCTTTTCAACTTTCCTGATACTGCTTATAACTGTGCTATGGTCTTTTCCGCCGAAAAGCCCTCCAATTGCAGTCAAACTTAAGTCTAGATCATCATTGTTTTTTAACAGATACATTGCAACCTGTCTTGTTTCAACAACTTTTTTCTGTCTTTTTTTGGATGTCATATCGTTTATACTGACACCATACTGCGTGGAAATCATCTCCATTACTTTTCTTGCTGTTATTTTTGACTGTTCACGCTTTACATTGTGCATTAGCATTTCCTGAACGAGCTGCAATGTTATTTTTTCATTTAGAAGTTTTGCACGGGCATTTAGATTTGTCAATGTTCCTTCAAGTTCTCTTACATTTGTATTCAAGGAATCTGAAATATATTCCAGAATACTGTCGTCTATTTCTATATCCTGAGTTTTTGCCATATTTTTTAAGATCATCATTCTTGTTTCAAAGCCTGGACTCTGGATTTCAACAGTTAATCCTGATAAAAAACGTGATTCCAGACGCTTTGAGAGATTCTTTATCTCTTTTGGCGACTTGTCGCTAATCATTATTATCTGTTTCCCCAGTTCCTGTAACTTATTAAATGTGTGGAAAAACTCTTCCTCCACAGTTCCTTCCCCACGTCCAAAAACCTTTTCAAAGAACTGTATGTCATCCAGCAAAAGCACATCCAATGCCCTAAATGTATCCCTGAAATATTGAATCCGTCCACCATTCAGCACTTTAAAGAACTCATTTGCAAACTCTTCTGATGTTGAATAATAGACACGCTTATTTGGATTATTTTCCAATATTTCATTTCCCACAGCCTGCATCAGATGGGTTTTTCCAAGTCCTGAACTTCCATAAATAAAGAGCGGATTATAAACAGGGGTTGGATTATTTACAACTGCAAGGCAGGCGTTATAAGCTAATTTGCTGTTTTCACCTACAATAAAGTTGTCAAATCTGTGCTTTGGATTTAGTCCAGTATGTATTGCTGAAGATTTTTCCTTTGATTCTCTTGAAAAACTATGACTTTCAGGCTTATATGACATTATATCTTGCTTTTTTATTTCAAACTCTATAGCTATTATCTCATCCGTTATAATTTCTGCAATTTCTTCCATCTGACCTTTATGCTTTCCCACATTCTGCTGTATCAGCTTTGAGTTACACACCAGCGTCAATTTATTATCTTCCAGTTTAGTTGCTTCCACATTCTTAAAAAATGCTTCAAATTCTGCTTCATTTACTCTTTTTTTCATAATCTTCTTTATTTTTTCCCACAATTTTCCAACATTCATTTATTTTTTTCTCCTTTTTATTTTTCTATATTTAGTCATTTGTAAAAGTCTAAAATCTCTAATAATCACAATGTTTTTACAGTTTTAATTTCTACCATTTTTCTCCAGTATTTTTGAAATAAAATTTTAATATTTTAGATAAAAACACTGTATTTAGTTGAGTTTTTATATTATTACTTTTATAATTGCCTAATTTTTCTATATACTAAACCAAAAAAGTTTTCCACATAGTTTTCCACATTTTTCATTATGAATATAACATAAATAAAATAAATAATCAAGATTTCCACAAAAAGTTTTCCACATAGTTTTCCACATATAAAAAATACTATTTTCCCCTTTATTTATCAGTATTTTATAAATTTTTTAAAAGTTTTCCACATAAAATTCATACCCCCATTTTTAGCGAGTTCCCACATGTTTTCCACAGGTTATCCACTTTTCCACATTCATTGTGGAAAACTATGTGGAAAACATTGTGGAAAAAAGTTTTCCACAAAATCAGCAAAAGTTTTCCACAGGTTATCCGCTGGCAATCCCTCTATTCATCAGTGTTCCCACATTTCCACAATGCATAATAATAATATATATATAATAATATATATTATATTAATATTATATGATTGTGGAAAACTCAAAAACTTTTCCACATATAAATTTTTTTCACACTTTACAATAATTTCACTTTACAAAAATTAAATTAAAATAAATCTAAAATAATTAAAATTTCTAAATTTAATCTTAAATAACAATATTACTAACTAAAATAACCCCTATTTTCAATATTTAACTAAAAAAAAGTTTCTAACATACTTTTAATATTTTCCATAAAATAAATAATAAAATAAACAATAAATATTGAATAAAAAGAAAAATAGCGTTAAACTTGACTTTTTTTCGAATTTTGTATATAATATTCATAAAAGACAAAGAAATTTTAAAAATATGATAGAAAGGAAAAAAAATGACAAAAAGAACATATCAACCAAATAAAAGAAAAAGAAAAAAAAATCATGGATTTAGAAAAAGAATGCAAGATAAAAATGGAAGAAATGTCTTAAAAAGAAGAAGAGCTAAAGGAAGAGCTAAATTATCAGCATAACCCGGTGTTAAATTCAACACTGGGTTTTTAAAAGTATTAATTTTAGGGAGCTTTATTTAAGCTCTCACTCATTTTAAATAAAAGAAGAGAAATATGTCTATTAACAAAATTAAAAAATCAAAGGATTTTTCATTAATATATAATAAATCACAAAAAATGCATACAAAGTATGCTATTATTTTTATAAAAAAAAATATAAATAATGAACAACGTTTTGGTTTTGTTGCCAGTAAAAAAACTGGAAATGCAGCTCAACGAAACAGAATAAAGAGAATTTTTAAGGAATTTGTAAAAATACATAAAAATGAATTTAAAAAAAATACTGATTATATATTTGTCGGCAAATCTATTTTAAAAGAGAATATAAAAAAATTAAAATATAAAGACATTGAAAAAGATATTATCAAGGTGATAAAACAATGAAAAAAATATTATTACTTTTAATAAAAATTTATCAAAAATATATCTCAATATTTTTAGGAAGAAGATGTAGATTTTATCCAACTTGTTCAGAATATTCTCGACAGGCTATTACAAAATATGGGGTAGTAAAAGGGAGTTACTTGACAATAAGAAGATTATTAAAATGCCATCCTTTCCATAAAGGTGGTTACGATCCGTTAAAATAAAAATTGGAGGAGAAAAAATATATGTTTAAAATACAAGCACTAGTTGATTTTGTCGTACACATATTAAATACGATATATGGTGTTGTAGGAAATTATGGAATAGCAATAATAATTGTTACGTTTTTAATGAGAATAATTATATTTCCATTAACATTAAAACAGGAAAAATCAATGAAAAAAATGAGAGATTTACAACCTGAACTTGAAAAAATAAAAGAAAAATATAAAGATAATCCACAAGAGCTTCAAAAACAAACAGCTGAAATTTACAAAGAAAATGGAGTAAATCCACTAGGAGGATGTTTACCTCTATTAATTCAAATGCCAATATTTGTGGCACTTTACTACGCATTTATCGGAGATGCAATTCCAGCTGATGCAAAATTTCTATGGTTTACACTAAAACAGCCTGACAGATTATTTATGCTAGGAAAATTTGCATTTAACTTATTACCAATTTTAAATGTAGGTGTAACATTTATTCAACAAAAAATAATGACAAGTGCAACCAGCGGACAGGAAACTAATCAACAAATGCAGTCAATGCTATATATGATGCCACTTATGATGTTATTCATATTTTACAACATGCCATCTGGTGTAACATTATATTATCTAGTTTCAGGGGCTTTGTCATTGGTTCAGCAGTATTTCATTTTGAAAGGAAGAAGTGATGATGGAAAAGATAGTATTAAAAGCACAGAATGAAGACGAACTAAAAAATATGATAAACCGTTCATTGACATTAAAAGAAGATGAAACTTATCGTGTAAAAGTTTTAAAATATCCTAAAAAAATATTATTTATTAGTATAAAAGGTGAATATGAAATCGAAATTATTAAAAAATCTGAGTTAAAAAATAGCGAAGTAAAAATAGAAACTGAAAAACTAAAAGCACAAAACGAATACAAAACTGAAAGAAAAGAAATAGAACGAAAAAGTGGAAATAATTTTCAAAAAAATAACAGCAGAAAAAATTACAAAAACGAAAATTTAGAAAATGAGAAAAAATCTTCAAATAATCAACTTGATACGAATATAGACAAAATTAGAGCATTTTTTAAAGAATTTATTGTAAGTGTAAAATTAGACGTACGAGTTGTTAATATAAGAAAAGAAAATAATAACAAATATTTAGTTATTCTTGATGGAAAAGATATGAGATTTTTAATCGGAGAAAAGGGAAATACATTAAACAGCTTTGAATATTTACTTAGCACGATAAAACAGTTTAAAAATCTAAAAATATCTGTAGATTCTAATAATTATAAAGAAAAACGTAAAAAATCATTAAAAGATTTAGCAAGAAAAAAAGGTAAAGCAGTCCTTGCTACAGGAAATGCCATAAAATTAAATCCAATGTCAGCACGTGAACGTAAAATCATTCACGAAGAAATTTCCTTTATGAAAGGACTAAAAACAGAGAGTGTGGGAGAAGAACCTAAAAGATATTTGATTATTAAAAAGTTAGATGAAAAATTTTAAAAAATTTAGTATAATAAACTTATTTGATAACTATGCGAATTTTAGAGTAGCAGTAAAAAAGTAAATACTATTAATAAGAAGTCAAGACTTCTTGTCAAAATAAAAATGATTTTTAAAAATAGAGGGATAAAAATGTTATTTGATACAATTGCAGCAATTTCCACTCCAAAAGGTGAAGGTGGAATTGCCATAATAAGAATATCTGGCGATAAATCATTTGAAATACTGGACAAAATATTTGTTAAAAAGAACCCAAATCAGCATTTGGGTTTTTATAAATTAAATTACGGATTTATCAAGGATGGAGAAAAAATAGTAGACGAGGTGATGGCTGTACGCCTAAAAGCACCAAGAAGCTATACTTGCGAGGACATTGTGGAAATAAATTGCCACGGCGGAACACTTGTTTCAGAAAAAGTGCTAGAACTTATTTTAAGAAATGGAGCAAGACATGCTGAAAGGGGTGAATTTACCAAAAGAGCATTTATGAATGGACGTATAGACTTGTCACAGGCTGAGGCGGTTATGGATATTATTCAAGGAAAAACTGAAAAGAGTGTATCATTGTCGCTGGATCAGTTAAGAGGGGACTTACGTGATAAAGTGAATGAATTTAAGAAGGCGTTGCTTAATATTACAGCACATGTAAATGTGGTGCTGGATTATCCTGAGGAGGGAATTGATGATCCATTGCCAGTAGAATTGCGGGATAATCTCAAAAAAGTCTATGAAGAGGCAAATCGTCTAATTAACTCGTATGATACAGGGAAAAAAATTAAAGAGGGAATAAAAACGGTTATTGTGGGAAAACCAAATGTTGGGAAGTCTACATTGCTAAATGCCCTGCTTCATGAGGAGCGTGCGATTGTAACCCATATTGCAGGAACTACAAGAGATGTTATTGAGGAGATTATCAATATAAAAGGGATTCCGTTAGTTCTTGTGGATACGGCGGGAATTAGAAAGACTAATGACATTGTGGAAAATATCGGTGTGGAAAAGTCGAAGCAGTTTATTGAAAAGGCTGACTTGGTGTTGCTTGTGCTGGATGCTTCAAAAGAGCTTGAAAACGAAGATATAGAAGTTATAAATCAGATAAAAGAAAATAAAAAGAAAGTTATAGTATTATTAAATAAAATTGATTTGAATAAAACAATCAATCTTGAAGGGTATAATTTGGAAAATATTGTCGAAATTTCGGCAAAGGACAATATTGGAATTGAGGATATGCAGAAAAAAATTTATTCATACATTGTAGAAGAAGATGTCGAAAACTCGTCAGAAAAACTAATAATTACAAATATTCGGCATAAAACTGCACTTGAAAAAACAAAAGACGCAATAAGAAATATTTTTGAAACAATAGATATGGGATTTCCTATGGACTTAATTTCTGTAGATTTAAAAGAGGCGCTTGACTCACTTTCAGAAATTACTGGAGAAATATCGTCTGAGGATATTTTGGATCATGTGTTTGGGAATTTTTGTGTTGGGAAATAATATTATTTTTCATTTGAATAATATTTATTATAAATTTTTATATTTTATAAAAAATATGTGGAAAAGTTTGGAATAAAATGGAGGAAATAAATAATGGCTAATAATTATGGAGCAGAATCGATTACGGTTTTGGAAGGGCTGGAAGCGGTTAGAAGACGTCCAGGAATGTATATTGGATCAACTTCCTCACGTGGACTTCATCATCTTGTGTGGGAAATCGTGGATAATAGCGTGGATGAGGCACTTGCTGGAATTTGTGATAAAATTACTGTAAAAATACTTGAGGGAAATATTATTGAAGTAACGGATAATGGACGTGGAATCCCTGTCGCAATGCATAAAACAGGGAAATCAACGCTAGAAGTAGTTATGACTGTACTTCACGCTGGAGGAAAATTTGATAACGACAACTACAAAGTATCCGGAGGACTGCACGGAGTAGGGATTTCAGTTGTAAATGCACTATCGGAATGGGTGGAAGCAACTGTAACAAGAGATGGGCAAATTGTAAGACAAAGATTTGAAAGAGGAGTACCAACTTCAGTTCCAGAAAAAATTGGAGATGCACCGCTAGAATCTCATGGAACGGTCATTAGATTTAAAGCGGACGATGAAATTTTTGAAACGACAGTTTATGATTACTCTGTTTTAGAATCGAGATTAAAAGAGTTATCGTACTTAAATAAAGGGCTTAAAATAAAATTAATTGACGAAAGAAAAAAAGAGGACATAAAAGAAGAGGAATTTCATTTTGAAGGCGGAATAAAAGATTTTTTGAATGAAATAACGGACGATGAAAAAATTGTAAATGACGTCATTTATATGTCGGATTCATTTGAAACTCAACCTGCCAAAGAAATGGAAGCTGTGGACGAAAATGGAAATATTTATTTGAAAAAAGTCGGAGCAAAAGTAGTTGAAGTGGAAATTGCAATGAGTTACACAACTGCTCAAAGAGAAATCGTTTATTCATTTGTAAATAATATAAATACTCACGAGGGTGGAACTCATGTTAGTGGATTTAGAATGGCTCTGACTAGAACAATTAATGACATAGCTAAACAGATGAATTTGATAAAGGAAAAAAGTGGAACATTTCAGGGAACGGATGTGAGAGAAGGGCTTGTTTGCATAATAAGCGTAAAAATTCCTGAGCCACAATTTGAGGGACAGACAAAAACTAAACTTGGAAACAGTGAAGTAACAGGAATTGTTTCAAACATTGTCGGAAATAATTTAAAATTTTATTTGGAAGATCATCCGAAAGCAGCTGAGAGAATAATAGAAAAAATGACAATGTCAAAAAAAGCAAGAGAAGCGGCTAAAAAAGCAAGAGAACTTGTACTAAGAAAAAGTAATTTGGAAGTGGGTTCACTTCCTGGAAAATTGGCTGACTGCTCTTCAAAGGATCCCGCTGAATCAGAAATATTCATAGTCGAAGGAAACTCGGCAGGAGGTTCGGCAAAACAGGGAAGAGACAGAAGATTTCAGGCGATATTGCCACTTCGTGGGAAAATATTGAATGTGGAAAAGGCAAGTGTTCACCGTACGCTTGAAAATGCGGAAATACGAGATATGATAACTGCATTTGGAGCTGGATTTGGCGACGATATGAACCTTGAAAAATTAAGATACCACAAAATTGTAATAATGACGGATGCTGATGTCGATGGAGCTCACATAAGAACATTGATGTTGACGTTTTTTTACAGACATTTGAGAGATTTGATAAACGAAGGGTATATTTATATAGCACAGCCACCTTTATACAAAATTCAGGCAGGAAAAGCAATAAGATACGCCTATTCAGACGATCAGATGAAACAAGTGACAAAAGTGCTGGAAGGAGAAGGACGAAAATATACAATCCAACGTTATAAAGGGCTAGGAGAAATGAACCCAGAACAACTTTGGGAAACAACTCTTGATCCAGAAGTAAGAACATTATTAAAAGTATCGATGGAAGACGCTTCTTATGCCGATAAGATGTTTAATATTCTGATGGGGGACAAGGTTGAGCCAAGAAGGAAGTTTATCGAGGAAAATGCAAATTATGTAAGGAATTTGGATATATAATTTATTTTTTATTTTAAGATATTTTGATTAATGATTATTTTTTCTTATTTTATTTATATTAATTTTTTTAACGCAGAGGTATCAGACGCCATACCTCTGCACACGCGCTTGACGCAAAAATTTCTTATAAAAGATATTTAATAGATAAATATACAAAAGTTAAATTGTGTAATTTTGAGAAGGTGGATTGTAAAGTAAAAGAGAAGAAAAGAGGTGCAGGATGTCAGACGATTTTAGAGATGACGATGAAAGAGAAGAAGAGATAACGGAAATGGATGAGAACGATGATAGGGAAATCATTGTGGAGGGGTTGCCTAAGGCTACGGATTTATCAAATGAATCTAATGTTTATATTGAGGATGAGATAAAGGCGGCTTATTTGGATTATTCGATGAGTGTAATTGTAAGCCGTGCTTTGCCAGATGTAAGAGATGGATTAAAGCCTGTACATAGAAGAATTTTGTTTTCCATGAGTGAAATGGGGATGAGTCATAAAACTCCATTTAAAAAATCGGCAAGAATTGTCGGGGATGTATTGGGGAAATACCATCCGCATGGGGATTCATCTGTTTATGGTGCGATGGTTAGAATGGCTCAGGATTTTAATATGAGATATGAACTTATTGATGGACATGGAAACTTTGGTTCAATTGATGGGGATGAAGCGGCGGCAATGCGGTATACGGAAGCTAGAATGGCTAAAATTACTGAAGAATTGCTTGCGGATATTGGAAAAGATACGATTGATTACAGAAAGAACTTTGATGAAAGTTTGGATGAGCCAGTTGTATTGCCTGCAAAACTTCCTAATTTGCTACTAAATGGGGCAAATGGAATTGCAGTTGGAATGGCTACAAATATTCCTCCACATAATTTAGGGGAAGTAGTTGACGGAATTATCGCATTGATTGATAATCCTGAAATTTCGATTGATGAACTGATTACTTATATAAAGGGACCGGATTTTCCAACTGGTGGTATAATTAACGGGAAACAGGGAATTTATGATGCGTACAGAACTGGACGTGGAAAACTGAGAGTTGCTGGGCGTGTGGAAATTGAAACTTCCAAAACTGGAAAAGAATCGATTATTGTTACAGAATTGCCGTATCAGGTAAATAAAGCCAGACTTATTGAAAAAATTGCTGATTTGGTAAGACAGAAGAAAATTACAGGAATATCTGACTTAAGGGATGAAACTGACAGGGACGGTATCAGAATTGTAATTGAGCTGAAAAAAGGCGAGGAAAGTGAATTAATTCTGAACAGTCTTTATAAATTTACCGATCTGCAAAATACATTTGGTGTAATTATGCTTGCACTTGTGGATAATTCACCAAGAGTGTTAAACTTAAAGCAGGTTCTTCAAAAATATTTGGAACATAGATTTGAAGTAATTACAAGAAGAACTGAATTTGAGCTGAAAAAAGCAAGAAATAGAGCTCATATTTTGGAAGGATTCAAAATAGCACTTGATAATATTGAGGAAGTAATTAGAATTATACGTGCTTCAAAGGATGCAAATATTGCACGGACTGAATTAATTGCAAAATTTGGATTCTCGGAAATTCAGGCAAAAGCTATTTTAGATATGAGATTGCAAAGGCTTACTGGGCTTGAAAGGGATAAAATTAATCAGGAATATAACGAACTTATGTTATTAATTGAAGAATTAACAGGAATTTTATCTGACGATTCAAAAATATATGGTATAATTAAAGAGGAGGTACTTAAATTAAAAGAAGATTTTGGGGATGAGCGTAGAACTGAAATCAGAAATGCAAGAGCCGAAATTAGTATAGAAGACTTAATTAAGGACGAGGAAGTTGTTGTAACACTTACAGAAAAAGGTTATGTAAAACGTATGGCAATTGACACTTACCGTTCACAAAAACGTGGTGGAATTGGCGTAAATGCTACAAATACAATAGAAGATGATGTTGTAAAAGATATGTATATAGCAAAAACTCTTGACACATTGCTTATTTTCACAACGAAAGGAAAAGTATTTAGCATAAAAGTTTATGAAATTCCGGAAACTGGAAAACAGGCACGTGGAAAACTGATTGGAAATATAATAAATCTGGATGCGGATGAGAAAGTAAGCACAATAATAAAAGTTCGTGAATTTGAAGAAAATAAAAATTTATTCTTCGTAACGCGAAATGGTGTTGTTAAAAAATCAAAATTAACATTGTTCGATAATATTAAAAAAGCTGGAAAAAGAGCGATAAGATTGAATGAAGATGATGAAGTGATGTTTATTGGACTTACAAGCGGAAGTGGAGAAGATGAAGTTTTTGCGGCTACAAGGAATGGTTTTGCTGTCAGATTTTCTGAAAAAGATGTAAGAAGTATTGGAACTGGAGCAGCTGGAGTGAGAGGAATTAATCTTAGAGATGAAGATAAAATTGTAGGTGCGGCAATTATTAATTCAGAAATGAATAAGGACGATACACGGATTTTGACAATTACTGAAGAAGGTTATGGAAAACGAACAAAATTATCAGAATACAGACTTACATCACGAGGTGGAAAGGGTATTATTAATGCAAAACTTAATGAAAAAACTGGAAAAATCGTAGATGTAAAAATTGTAAAAGATGATGATGAAATTATGCTTATTACTTCAGAAGGAACATTAATCAGAACGAGCGTAAAAGATGTGTCAGTAATCGGACGTTTAGCTACAGGAGTCAGAATAATGAAAGTCAGAAATAACGAAAAAATTGCTTCGATAGTGAAAATTACGGAAGAACCAAAATTAGATGATGAAGTAAAAAAATAGAGACATAACTAAGGATACAAGAACTTTATAAAAAATTTATCATATGTAAGGAAGTGGTTAAAATGTTACAGAAAAAAGCATTATTTTTAGTTACAGCAGAAAATGAAGTTCAGCCATTAGTTAATTTTGCAGGTGTTTTCAAAAAAAAATACAATGTTGAAATTGATGTTGTTTATATTAAAGATATCCTGAAATATGAAGTTTTTCCTGTGAGCATAGAAGGAATGGGATTAAATATAGGAGCAAACTATGCCTTTAAGGAATACAGGGAACTGGAAGAAAAAACTGTAAAAAAATTAAAGGGACAAATGCCAGATGATATTTCAAATTTTTATACAAAAGATGGCGAAACTTCTGAAACCGTTTTGGAAGAATTAAAAAAATATGATTTGCTTGTGCTTGTAAAAAATGAAAAAGTTACATCAGTGTTGAAAGAAATTTTAAGAAGTATTTTCAAGCCGCTAATTATCTTGCCAAATGTAAAAGATTTTAAATTAGATGACTTGGTGCTTCTTGACGATGGTGCTTATAATGCGAATAAAACATTGTTTACTTTCTTCCATATGTTTGGTGAGCAAAAGGTAAATGTACTACGTGTAAATGTGGAAGAGGATGATGAAAACAGTTTAGCTCAAAGATTTGGCAAAAACTACAATCTTATTCACAAGACAGGAGAGACATTTAAGACGATAATGAATGA
>CAUUWI010000040.1:0-13371 GCA_963548925.1 uncultured Leptotrichia sp.
GATATTTTTATTGTTTTATATTATACTAAATATGTAAAATAAAAACAACTTAAAGGAAAAATTTTAGAGACAAAAATAAGAAATTTGTTAGAAAAAATTAATTTGGGAAAATATTTCAAAAAACTCTTGACTTATACTATACTCTAACTGCTATCCTTTATTTATCAAATTTATGGAGGTAATAACTATGAAAACAAAATATACTGTTATAACAGGAGCAAGTTCAGGAATAGGAAGGGCTGCGGCTCTAAAATTTGCTGAAAGAAATAAAAATCTTATTCTGATTGCACGAAGAAAGAATTTACTAGAAGACTTAAAAAGCGAAATTTTGAAGAAAAATCCTAATTTGGACATTCTTGCAATAGATTTTGACTTAACTGATGTCGGTAAAATCACTGAACTATATTCAAAATTAAGCAACTATCATATTGAAACATTGATAAACAATGCAGGTTTTGGAATGTATGGCGATGTAAAAGAGCAGCCTTTAAATAAAATTTCAGATATGCTTCATCTCAATGTAGAGGCATTAACTTTGCTATCTTCTTTATACGTCCAAGATTACCACAACGAAAAAGGCTCTCAATTAATCAATATCTCCTCAGCAGGAGGTTACACAATCGTTCCAAACGTAATTGTCTACTGTGCCACAAAATTTTACGTAAACGCCTTCACAGAAGGACTCGCACTAGAATTAAAGCAAAACAACGCACAATTAAAAGCAAAAGTCCTAGCACCCGCTGCAACCAAAACTAACTTTGGAAATGTCGCAACTGGTAAAACTAATTTTGATTATGATAAATCTTATCCAAACTATCATACATCCGAAGAAATGGCAGATTTTCTCATTCAACTTTACGAAAGCGACAAAACTGTCGGTTACATCAGCCGTGAAACTTTTGAATTTGACTTGTCCGATGGATTTTTTCAAAATGCATTTAGTTCTAAAAATAATGTGAAATTTTAAATATTAGTTTTTATCGTTGATTTTCCTAAAAAAATATTATAAAATATAAAAAAAATTATTATTTGGGAGTGATTTTATGAAAAAAATTATATTTGCATTGTTTTTACTGACTTTTAGTTTAAGTTTTTCTGACACTAATATCGACCAAATATCTTCTGAAGTTTGGAGATGTCCTCATTCTGTTGACAGAACTTTTAAGGGACTTACTTATATAAAGTTCTTGAATGAAAATGGCAAGTCGTCTATTTCAGTTAGCATATTGGATAATCGTGCAGCACTAAAAACAGGAAAAGTTGCCCTTGAACTTTCACAATTAGATTATGAAGTAAAAGAAAACGAAAATTCTATTTACTTTACAAACTTGAATGATAAAACACAAGTTTTTTCCAATTACAAATTGTCTTATTCGTTTGATAAAAAAAATAGACCTAAAATGGATTTATATCGTATTTCAGATAACAAAAAACTTTGCAATCTTATAACAAATTAAATTATCAAAATACAAAAAATAATTAATAATTTTTAAGTAACTATTTTTTAGTGATTTTCGTTGCTTAATTTTTATCTTAAAATTAATCTAATTTTGATTTTTTATTTTTTTGTTCTATTTTGTTAATTAACCTCTCATAATAATAATCTAGCTTATTATCTTCATTATAATATTCTCCAACAGCATTTTCATAAGCTATAAACTCTTTGATTACTACAGGATATAATGAAATTTTAAATTCATTATTTTCTATTGAAAGTAATTTTAATTTTCCATTTTCATCTAAAACTAAAGCATTGTCTTTAAAACTGTTTCCTTTTTTTAAAACTTCATCAAGTTCTACTTTTGTAGGAATTTTTATATTATTTAACAAAAAAGTTTTTATTCTTAAATCTAAATTTTTAATTCCTAAATTTAAAATTTCTTTTTTTATTTCTAATATTTGATTTTTATTGAATTTTCTTTTTTTTGTAAAACAACTACCAAAATTGATATTATCATTTATTGTATCAAAAATCATAGTATTATTAGACTTATTTAATTTATTTCTTTCATCAATGTAGAAGTCAATATTTTCTATAATAATTTTTAGTTCATACTCTATCTTTAAATTTTCTTCTTCTTTTATATAACTTAAAACTTTTTCGATTTTTTCAATATCTTTCGTTATTAATTTTAATTTTTCTTCTTCTGAAATCTCCTTTTTTTCTTTTTCAAAAATAAGTTCAGGTCTTTTTATACATTCATATAGAAACTTTTTCTTTTCATCTTCACTCATATTTATAATTTTATGATTAGTAAGTATTTGAATTTCATAAAGAAAAAATTCTAAATTTTTAAAATAACATAAAATTTTACTACTCATATCCTCTTTTTTTATATTTTTAGCTTTTAAAAACCTGTATATTTTATCAAGCATTTTCAAATCATTTTTAGAACTTTTACTACATTTTAGTATAATTTCATTAAATTCTTCTCTATTGAAAATATTTTCATAACCATTATATGTTGTTCCTTCTTTATTGTATTGAGAAAATTTACTAAAAATTACAAAATTGCTCTTTGAATACAATTTAATTAGCCTAGCTTTTTTTGGAAATTTCCTTTTTTCTACAGAAAACATATTTCTTTGATAATACCACATCCAATTTGGCAAGTAATTTCCAGGACAAATTTCGACAACTTCTTCGTATCTCATTCCTTTATTTGACAATTTTATTTCTTCACTTTCTAACCAAAGATAATTCCATTCAGAATTTTCAAATGAATAAAATGTTAATGATTTAGGTTTTACTTTATAAATTAATCCATCTAAGATTAATTCAATAAATCCTTCTTCATTTGAATTTTTTACATAATCTAAATCTAACCCTCCAGCTCCAAAAAACATATGATTCATTGAGTTAAAATAAGAAAATTTATTTAATATATTTATTATTTGTTTTGAATTTTTCCAAATAACTACATTTGGCATTGCATCAAAAAATAAATTTTCCGATATAAATTTCCATTCATAATTTATTTTATCTTCCATTTTATAATTTAAAAAATTTTCTAAATATTCTATTACTCCATCTATGTCTATCCTATTTTCAGGACTATTTTCAGTAGCCCTAAATAATAGTTGTTCTATTAATCCAAGAGGTTTATTTTTAATATAATTTCTAATGCTTATTTTTTTATCTCTAAAATTATATTGTCCATCAAAACAATTTTTATCTCCTGTTAAAAATATCCATAAAGTTTTAGCAAGACTGTATATATCTGCCTTTGTTCCTTCTGATGTATCTGGATTTCTCTTAAATTCTGGGGCTATTGTCATTCTAGGACCCAATGCTCTATTTTTTTCATCTATAGTTATATTCTCAGCACTCGGATAATCAACAAGTCCAAAATCACTAAGATACCATTTATTACCTATACAAAGAATATTTTCTGGTTTTATATCTCTGTGACTGATTTTTTTTCTATGTAATTGTTTTAAAATTTTAGCAATTTCTAAAACATTTTTTATAATTTTAGTAATATGATATTCCTTTATTTCATTTATATTTAGAGTTTTAGCAATATCCATAACATACCAACCAAATGATTTATTTTTTTCATATTTTTCTGATATATATGAATCATATATCTTCATAATTCCAGTAACTTCATTTCTAATTTTTTTCATAATTTCTATTTCTCTTTGAAATCTTTTATATTTCATTTTGCTATTGAAAACTACATATTTTAGTGCATATTTTTTTTGCTATATTTTACAAAATATACAATTCCATTTCCTCCTTTTCTATTTGGATTATTATTAGTAATTTCATATTTTCCTATCTTATCTCCTTTATTTTTTATTTTACTATTTAACAATTTTACCATCTACTTTCTAAATAATTTGTTTTTTATTAAAAGATTCTAATATAAAATCAATTTCACAAAATATATAATCTTTTTTGTCTATTAAATTATTAATAAATTGATTCCAAGATATGTTTCCATTATAAATATCTTCTATATCTTCTCTGATTTCCTTTAAAAAATCTAACTTTGTATATTTATTAAAATTTCTTAACTTATTTATTTTTAAATAAATTTCCTGTTTAAATGAAATATCTGATTTTTCCAAAATTTTTTCATAATACTTTTTAAAATCAATTAATTCCTTAAAAATATATTCTACAAGTTTTTTACTAGATAATTTATATTTTTCTAATATGTATTCTCTACCTAATTTGTCTTGAATAAAAAATTCTGCATCATATCTATCCCATTTAATATCTTTTCTTGAAATTATTTTTAATATATTATTAACTGATATTTTTATTCTATTATTTGTTTCTTCTAAATATATTTTAAAGTTATTCTTTTCATCATTAAATTTAGAATTTTCAATATATTTTATTTTATCATTATTATTTCCTACAATTGTATATAATTCATTTAAAACTTTCATGTATTTTTCTTTCTCATATTCTGTCATTTTTACTTCTCCTTTTTCATAATTTTTTATAACCTCTCACATACCCATTCCCATAAAACACCCAGCCCAACTACCCCACCATCACAATCCAAATCAGCAGCTCACAAATCATCACATAAAAATTATGATGCCGATTGTAAAAATTATGTCTGCCATATTGGTATAAAATATCTACCCACTTTATTATTTAGGAAACAAAAATCGCAAATGCTATTAGTAAAATAGTGCCAAATTCCATAAGTTTTCTAACCGTAATCATACTAATCTCATTTCCACTTCTCAATACAAATCCAAAAAACCGCCAATCAAAATTCTTAACTTTGATTTAAAGCGGTCATCTTAAAATTATTTATTTTCCAGAAATTCCTTCATATCTTTAAACATCGGTATTTCCAGCTCTATTTCCTTCTTCAATGCAGGATGCGTAAATTTTACTTTATATGCATGCAGAAATTGCCTATTTATATCTAATTCCTTGTTCAATCCCTTTCCGTAAAGCTCATCCCCAATGATTGTGTGTCCGATGGATTTTAAATGGACACGAATTTGATGAGTTCTGCCTGTAAACAGCTCACATTCTACCAGCGTCACATTTTTTTCAGGATAAACTTTCAGAACTTTTATTGCTGTCTTTGCATATTGTCCACGTGTGTCAATTATTCTTTCCAGATTTTCCCCATCCCGAAAAATTCGTCTTTCAATAATAATTTTCGTTTTATTTTCTTTCAAATTTTCATTTTCAAAATTGCTTTTATTTGCTAAACTTAAATTATTATCTTTATTGTCAAAATTTCTATTTTCTGCAATTTTACTATCTTTGTTTTTAAGATTTGGATTGCTTTCAATTTTCTCAATTTTTTCGTATTTTTTCACTTTTCCAAAATTAATTTTTTCAACTTCGGATTTTAAATTTTCCTTTTCCAAATCCTGAATTTTATGCTTTTCTCCATCGTTTTTCAATTCTTCATTGATTCTCGCAATTTCTACATCATCAATAATTCCATTCACAATTGCCAAATATTTTTTTTCAAATATGGAAAAATTTTGTAAAAATGCCTGTGCAAAGCTGTTTTTAGCAATAATAATAAGTCCTGATGTGTTCATATCCAGCCTGTTGTAAAATCGTGGCACTCGAACTTCACCGTATTTTTCCAAAAAATGATTTACAATTCCGTTTGCAAGTGTAAAATCAGCTTTTTTCTGTGTCGGATGTGTCAGCAAAAATGGCTCTTTATTCACAACCAAAATATCTTCATCTTCAAAAATAATATCAAGTGGCAGTTTAATCGGTTTAATATCTGTACCTTTCTTCTTTTCCACAACTCTCAGATTTCCGTGGGAAGGCAATTTTTTGGTAAGTCTCACTTGCTTTCCATTCAGAAAAACTTCCACATTTCTCAGGCTTCTTCCTGAATAATTTTGAACTTCCCTTAAATACTGGGAAATTTTCATTCTCTGATGTTCCTTTTCAATCCTAAATTTTTTCATTCATTTCCTTTTCCATAAACTTTTATTTTTTCATAAAATATTTCAATAATATTCGTGCTAATCTTCTTCATTTTCCAAAGGTATCTTTTTCATTTCCCTTCTCAAAACAATTACCGATACAATAAATGCCGCCAAATCCGCCAATGGAAATGCGAACATAATTCCGTCAACTCCCATAAAATACGGTAAAATTATAAGCAGCGGCAAAAGTGATATAATTTGTCTTACAAGTGACAGAAAAGCCCCTTGAAATGCCCTTCCAATTGATGTCAAAAACATTGTAATTGCACCTTGAATACCATTTAGGAATATGAAAAATAAAAATACTCTCATATATTTTGTTCCATATTTAAAATAAAGTTCGCTTCCATTTCCAAATACAGAAATTATCTGTACAGGGAAAATTTGGAATATCGCAAATGCTACTATTGAAATAACAAAAGCGACTTTTAATGTCAAATTTAATATTTCACGGACTCTTGTATATTTCCTTGCTCCATAGTTGTATCCTGCAATAGGCTGCGCTCCCTGAGTCAGTCCCAATACAATCGCTATAAATATAACATTTATTTTCATAACAATTCCAGCAACAGCAATTGGAATTTCACTTCCATAAATGGATTTTGCCCCGTATATTTTTAGCAGATTATTTGTTACAATTTGAATAATTAAAGCAGAACATTGAAAAATAAAAGGCGATGTTCCCAATGCAAATAAAATCCCTATTTCCCGTATTCTTATCTTAAAATCCCTTAATTCAAATTTTACGCTTTTAAACCTGAAAAAATACAAAGCTAGCATAACTGCTGACACAAACTGCCCAATTACAGTTGCCCAAGCCGCTCCATCCATTCCCATATCAAATCCAAACATAAACAGTGGATCCAATATCGTATTTACAAGTGAACCTACAATTATTGCAAGCATTGAATAAAAGGCATTTCCATCAGCCCTTACCAAAGGATTCGCCCCTATTGCAAATAATAAAAATGGTATTCCTAAAGATGTAATCTGAGTATATTCAATTGCATAATCAAAAATCTGATTTGTAGCACCAAATGCTGTTAACATCGGCTTTAAAAAAATATTAATCAATATGCACAAGACAATTCCACCTAAAAGAAGCATCGTTACCGCTGTTCCTGCCACACTTTTTGCCCTTTTTGGACGTTTTCTCCCCAATTCCAGATTAAAGTTAGTCGCAGCTCCAACTCCCGTCATAAGCCCAATTGCAAGGCAAATTGTCGTAAGCGGAAAAGACACATTCGTAGCCGCATTTCCCAAAAATCCGATTTTCTGTCCAATAAAAATCTGGTCTACAATATTATAAAGCGCATTTACAAGATTGGCGATGATTGCTGGCACTGCAAGTGAAACTAGCAATTTTGGGATTGATTCTGTGCCGAATCTCATTTTTTTGTTATCTGCTAATCTATTTTTTCCCTTTATAGTTTTTTCCATTCTTTTTCCTTCCTAAATTTTCAAACATTATACACTTAAACCTATTTAATACTAAACCCCATTTAAAAAACAGAAAATATATCTTATTTATTTCCTGACAAGGAGTCTTGACCCCTTGCGAACAGAAATTATAGCAAATCTATTAATTAAACCTGAACTCAAAGGACATAACCATGCTATTTAAACTTTAGTCTTATTTTAATTTATCAATTCTTCAAAATCGCAATTAAAAGCGAAATATCGTTATAAGTAACCCCGCTAATTCTACTCGCTTGCCCAATCGTTTCAGGCTGTCCGTACATAAGCCCCGAAATGGCAATATTACTAAGCCCTTTTACACTTTCATAGTCAAAATCCTTTGGAATTATCATTTTTTCCAGTTTCTTAAATTTCTCAATCTGTGCCTTTTCCCTTTCAATAAATACGTTATATTTCGCATTTATTTCTACTTGCTCCTTCGCTAAATACGACAATTCCACAGTTTCCACAAATTCGCTTAAATTATCATAATTTATTTCTTTTCTCGCAAGAAATTCAAAGGCTGAAACAGGGCTGTTCATACTATTTTTACTATTTTTTTCAATTTCCACACTTTCAGATTGATTTTGTTTTTCTACAATTTCAAGTAATTTTTCATTATTTTCCTTAGTCGGATAAACCGTAATTCCTTTCAATCTTTCAACTTCATTTTCAATTTCCTGACACGCATTTTCGAGTTCCGCTAATTTTTCAGCATTTAATAGCCCTATTTCCTTTGCTTTTTCCAAAAGTCTTATAAAGATGTTGTCTTGACGCAAAGTCAGCCTGTATTCAGCTCTTGAAGGCAATACACGATAAGGCTCTGGCGTTTTTTTATTTATTATATCGTCAATCAGAACGCCGATATACCCCTCGCTTCTGTCAATCACAATTTCCTTTTTTCCTAAAATTTTTCTCGCAGCATTGACTCCCGCCATAAATCCTTGACAGGCAGCCTCTTCATATCCACTCGTTCCATTAATCGTTCCCGCTGTATAAAGCCCATCCAGAACTTTTGTTTCAAGAGTTAATTTTAACTGATACGCAGGTACAAAGTTATATTCCACCGCATACCCGTAACGTACAATTTTGGCATTTTCAAGCCCGCTAATTGTCTTTAACATTGCTTCCTGTGCAAATGGAGGCATTGCTGTCGTAAATCCGTTTATATAGATTTCATCCGATTCCACAGATTCCTGCTCCAAAAATATCTGGTGATTTGTCTTTTCTGGAAAATTCATAATCTTTCTATCAAGAGAAGGACAATGCCGGGGACCTTTCGTACTTACAATTCCTGTAACAATCGGTGAATATTTAAGCATTTCCTGTCCCACTCTTATTGTTTCAGATGTTGTAAATGTAAGCCAAGTTGGTAAAGTTGAATTATATTCTTTTTTTGTTTCGTAAGAAAAGTATCGTGGCTTGTCCTCTCCCTTTAATTCCTCTGTTTTTGAAAAATCAATTGAAGATTTGGCAATTCTCGGAGGAGTGGCTGTCTGGTATCTATCCAGCTCAAAGCCATATTCCACAAGCCTATCAGGCAAATCCACACTCGCAGGCTCTCCTTGCCGTCCTGATGAATATTTTACATCCCCTATAACATATTCTCCGCCTAAGAACGTTCCTGTACATAAAACAACAGCCTTTGCCCCATATTTTATCCCAAGATTGTCTTCAACTCCCATAACCTTTTTATTTTTCACAATCAAATCCACAACAATTCCCTGCACCAAATCCAGATTTTCCTGCTTTTCAATGATTTCCCTCATTTTAATCCTGTACCAGTATTTATCAGCTTGAGCCCTTGTAATTCGGGAAGCCAGCCCCTTTGTATGATTCAAGTTCTTTAACTGCAAGTTGTATTTGTCAATGTGTCTTGCCATTTCTCCGCCAAGCATTCCAAGTTCCGACACCAGATGGCTTTTTCCCGGACCTCCAACCGACGGATTGCACGACATCATCGCAATATTGTCAAGATATATTGTAAATAACGCTGTTTTCAGTCCATGTCTTGCCGCAGCAAGTGCAGCTTCCACCCCAGCATGTCCCGCTCCAACAACAATTATGTCATAATTTTTCATTTTTTTTACTTATTCCTTTCAATTTACTATTACTTTTTCTTTTTAAAAATATTTCTAAATGGACGTGTTGTATCCTTAAAATACACATATCTCTTATGCTTTCTAATATAATATCTCAAATATCTAAAAACCAGCTCTTCCCTCTGTTTATAATACTTCGCATATTCATTTGCAAAAATTCTTGCTATTGTTTCATCTTCCATCATCCGTGAAACATTTTTCATTCTTTTATCCAAATTCAGTTTTACTCCAAATTTCATTCGATTTAAGTCCACAAGATAAAATTCATAATTCCCACTTTTATCCTTAATCAGCACATTTCCTGGCGAATAGTCCTCAAATTCTACCCCACTTTCGTGCAAGTCAAACGAAAATTTTGCAAACTGCTTTATAATTTTCTCACGATTTTTTTCCACTTTTGCAAGCATTCTTTCCATTTCTTCGCTTATCTTGTAATTTTCTCCTTGCTCAGCCTTGTCCCGCTCTATGTCCTCAGGCCAGAAAACTTCCCTGCAAGTAAAATCATATTTTAATTCTTCACTTATATAATAACTATTTTTTTTATTATTTTCATTTAAAAAATCATCAAAATATGCAATCGGCTCTGGTGTTTTTATTTTGTATTCCAGCAATTTTTTGGCATATTCATAAGAACGTTTTGCTTTTGAGCCTTTAAATTTGTAGAAAAAGTTTGTAATAAAATCCTTTTGTTTAAATTTTTTTATATTTATCATTTTTTTTGTTTCAATATTATCAATCTTATTATGTTTTTTCTTTTTTACACTCTCTTTTTCCAAATTATTTTTAATATTTATTTCAAAATTTTTTATCTCATTTCTTCCTGGCTCTACAACGTATTTCCCAGTTTTATCAAAATTTTTCAGTACATTTATCAATATTTTCTCATCATATTTTTTATTAACTTCGTAATTTTTTTTTTCCATTTAAAATCCTCATAATTTCAAAATTTTTTTTACTGTTCGATAATCCAATGATTTTTTATTTTTGACAAAGGATTTTGACCCCTTGCGAATATTATTTGTTTCATTATAATTCTAAATTTATATAATTATTTAACAAGTTTATTTTTCTTTCTCAAATTTTCTCTTGTTTTTTCTCAGTCTTTTTTTAAGTTCCTTCAAAAATTCCTTATCTTCTGTAAATTTATCCATTTTCTCTACATATTCAAGTGCCTCATCATATTTATGTCGCGATTCCAGAACGTATGTCAGATTTACGTAATGACGAAAATTTTCAGGCTCTAAAATAATCATTTTGTCACAAACTTTTTGTGCATTTTTATAATCTCCTGTTTTCACAAAAAATCTTCCCTGCAAATTCAGCATTTTTATTCTTGAAAGCCCTTTATTCTCATTTGTCGCATTTTCATAATTCAAAAGCAGAAGTTTTATTTCCTCAAACTCCTCCGCCCTAAACAGTATTTCAAAATAATCTTCAAATATGTAATCTTCCACATTTTCACAATTTATAGCAATATTATAATATTTTATAACTCCCTTTACATTATTTGCATAAGCCATCGTGTCGCCCATCCGTGCGTAAAGTGAAAATTCCTCCACTTGATTAAATTTGGAGTTTAAAAGTTTTTTGTATTCAGAAATTGCCTCGTTATATTTGCCCATCATTGTAAGGCAGTCGCCTTTCTCAATATATGCTTCTGAGCTTTCAGGCTCCATTTCTATCGCCTTGTCAATATTTTCTATCGCCTTTCTATAATACTTTAACAAAGCATAACACATTCCCATATTCAGATACACAAAATAATTTTTTTCTATTTCCAGAAATTTTTTATAAAGTGCAATCGCCTTTTTCAGTCTTCCAAGCGACTGATAAACAAATCCCAACGTAAAAAGCGTATCCTTACTATCAGGATACTTTTTTTGCAATTTTTCCGCATATTCCTTCGCTTCCTCAAACATTCCAAAGTCTGAATAAATTTTGGAAAGTGTCATAAGTGCCGAATAGTTATTCTCATCAATTTCAAGCACTGACTTCAAATACACAAGTGCATCATCGTACTTGTAATTTTCCATTGATTTATCCGCTTCTTTTAATAATTCTTCTATATACATCTTTTCTCCATCTATATTTTAACTTTTTTAAAATCAACCGATAAAAACTAAACAATCGTAAAATCAAATAATATCAAAATTAATTATTAATCATATTTACCATTTCTATAAATTTAGACGGCTTCTTGTCATATGGATTTGGCATAATATCATCCGTTATCATCAGCCATCCTGCATTTCTTTGTCTTGAAAGCCTTACAATCTCAGTATATTCCTCAGGAGTGGCACTATGTACAATATGCCAGATATGTTTTGCATTTGACTGACTATTTTCAAAATTAGATTTTGGCTTTTCAAATTTGTTAATATATTTATTTGCACTTACCTCACTTGTCACAAAAATATCCGCATACGGCGAAATTGAATCTGTAATCGGTGCTCCAGGATTGGCAATTACAAGATTATTTTTTGACTTGCTTTTTACATAATCAAAGATTTCCCTCATATAGCTTACCTGCTGAGAAGTGCTTGAAGCAATTTCATCAAAAAAGAATCCATTTATGCTGTCTGTCCCATAAAATTCAAGATATCTGTCAACTTCTGCCTTTACTTTCTTAATATTTCTCTTCTGATAAGTTGTCGGAATATAGGCAATATTCTTAATCCCTGCCTCCTTATTTTTCTTAATCTGAGCCACATAATTCACTTCCATCTTTTTCCCTGCTCCATTATTTGGATTTATCAAAACATAAGGAACCTTATTTTTCCCCAGCATCAAAATATCATTCCAAAATGGATTTTTCCCATCTGGATAAGTGTACGTAGTTGCTATTACGGACTGCTTTAGTCTCACATTGCTTTTATTAATATTTTTATCTGAAAATCCATTAATTCCCAAGAGCATTACTATCATTAAAAATATTTTCTTCATTTTCTTTTACCTTCTTCTTTCAAGCTTTTCAAAATTAAACTCATGAAAACTAAATAAATAAGAGTTTGAGCAGAATAATGATAATTTATAAGTTCAATTTCTAAAATGATGTTACATTATTTTAACATATTTTTGTGAATAATTGTAATTTTTTAATAAAATACAAAAATATCATAAAATCAATATCTCCTACTATTTTCCAACCTAAATTTCATATCCTTTCGCAACCTTCTCAAAGCCCACTTTCTCTCAATCTTAAAAACTTCCTCATTCTCGCTCCCAATTTTATAATCCACATAATTTTTTATAAATTTTTCCACATCTTCTCTAGATTCACTCCGAATTTCAAACTCATAATCTTCATTTAAAGAAATTTCCTTGTTTTTTTCAAGACAATAATAAAGCATATCGTTGTAAGTTTGCTGTGACAAAATATCTCGTGCTTTATAATATGTGGATTTATCAGTATTCGTCATTCTTACCGCCTGTTTTTCAGATATATATGGATTATTTCTTATTAAATTTGACATATTCTGAAATTTTCGATTTTCCTCTTCCATCCTACATTCAAAACAAATTTTCTCTTTACTTTCCGGCAAAAATAAGATTTTACAGTTTTCGCATTCAATGTATCCGTTATTTTTCAGATATTTTTCCCTCTTTTTCAGCTTTATCGCAATTTTTTCCAGTCTTCTGGCAATATCTTCATACTTTTTATCAATTTTATCAATATTCTCGTGAATTTCCTTAACTTCCTCCGGCAAAAGCACAATATCCTTCATTTTTTCTGAAATTTTATTTTCAGAATCAACATTTATACTTTTTTCCCTAACATTCCCTCTAGGAATTTCCCCAACCCGAATTGTTCCTCTATTTTCCTCATTTTCAATAAGTTCATCCAGCAAATCACGCTTTATTTTGTAATTTA
>CAUUWI010000041.1:0-13136 GCA_963548925.1 uncultured Leptotrichia sp.
ATATTGTATCTCTTTTCAAGATAGTTAAGTACATACTCCGACACTTCCTCAAGCGGTACGGATGTAGGAAACATTATTGTGTGTTTGTCAATAAGTTTGTTTCTGTCCCTGCAGATTTCCTCAATTCCACGATGTATTGAAACCAACCTCATATATGTGTTTTTACTTCTTCTGCACTTCATATGGTCTTCATCAATCTCCATATATACTGGCGAATCGTCATCCCTTTCAAATCTTTCAATATCAAGTTTCGGTATTTCAAAAGAATTGACAAGATTATACACAGTAGCCCTTGAAACACCGTAAGTTTTTGCAAGAAATGAAGCCGTAGTATATTGATACTCAAAAAGTATAGTAAAAATCAGCTCCTCAGAAAGCCGTCTGTACCGCTTAAGCCCAATTTTTTCATCAATGTAGTAGTGAATGCCTGTTTTCTTGTCTACATATTTTCGACGTTCAAAAGTGACATGCCCGAAAGCAGTAGTAACAGTTCTTTTAACAAATCCTTTGCTTTTAAATTTATCTTTTCTTTCATCGGAATGAAAAAAGGCATCATCAACTCTTTTGACATAAACTCTAAACAGCGTTTCAAAGGCCTTTGAGATAAACAGCTTAAACTGCTGCTCAAACGGAAGTCTGAAGGAAAAAATATTTTTAAAAAAAGTCTTTACAAGCGAGGAAAAATCTGATATTCTAATCATAGAGGGAACCACCTTTCAATAGGATTTGGCGATTATATTGTAACTGGTTTCCTCTTTTTTGTTAATTTGAAATTTAATTAAATTTATTTGCCCCTATATTTTTTACTCTATCATTATGAAAGTAAAAATTGACAAAAAAAATAAAAAATGTTATTATGTTGTAAATTTTATAAACATAATTTAATATTTCAAAAAAAAAATAAATAAGGAGAGAGAGCATGCTGTTTAAAGAAACGGAAAGATTTTTAAAAAGAATCTTAAAGAAAAAATACAAATATACAAAAATGCTGCTAATAACATTTTTAATGACAGGCGGACTGGGAATGGCACTGCCAATAACCCCAAATGCAAATGGAGAATACATTGTAAATTCAGGTACAGGGGATGGGGAAGTTAATGCAACTGGTAATATAAAAAACATCTTTAAAGTTGACGATGGAAAAAAGCTTACATTCACAGGTGAAGATATTGAAATGGATTCGTCAACTTCTACAGTACCTTACACTCCAAGACCAGTTTTAACAATTTCAGGTTCAGGTTCTTCATTTGAAGGAACAGGAACAAAACAATTAGAAACATTAAAATTTTTATCTGGAGACAGTGTTATTATTTATTCAGTAACTGATGCCTCAGGAAATTTTATTAATGGATTAAATCAAAAAGTAACATTAAATAACATATCTAATGCTCACATAGGTACTGCAACTACATCAGCATTAATAAAAGTAGAAGCTAAAAATGGTTACAATATTAAAGGTGCTGAACTTAATCTAATCGGTAACCTGAACAGAGATGGTGAAACTTTCGCTTTTTTTTCAGAAAATGAAAATTGGTTGGTAGAAGTCGAAGGCGATACTGCAAACGATAAATACTCAGAATTAACAATAAATGCTACAAAGATTGATTTGGAAGGGATGATGAATAAAAAAGGAAGATCTATTCTAAATGTAAATTTAAAAGATGGTGCTGATTGGACTCTTTCTAATAGAAATTCTATAAAAACTTCAATAATTAGTTCACTAAATATGGAAAAAGGTTCAAATTTAGATGTTGGTTCTATCCCAACAGAAGCAGATGGTAAAACTTCAAATTTTACTCTAAGATTAACTTCTGATGGAATTAATAGTGATGGACTATTCACTAATGCTGGAACTATAATGGTTTATGATGATGACCATTTTCATGATGATGTCTACAATACATTCACAATTGATGGAAATTATCACGGAAATAATGGAAAGATTATGACAAGTATGGTTTGGAATGCTCCAGGTGGTGAAAACGGAGAAAATTCAAAATCAGATCTAGTTTACATTACTGGAAATGCTAGTGGTACAACTTCTGTAGTTCCTTTTTATATTGATGATACTCCTCAAGAAAATGAATTTGAAAACTACATTTCAGGAACTGTCCAACAACTTTCCACAAAGCTAAATAGCGTACCGGTTGTAAAAGTAGCTGGAAATTCTACACCGACTGCATTTACTGGAACTGCAAGAACAGCTGGAGCGGCTGAGGCACAACTTACAAGCCGACAAGTTAACGGTATTTGGGAATATTATTGGACTATCACACCTATTGGTAGTTCTGGAGCTACTGCTGGATTAATTAGTGGTTCAGACCATCCAATTTATATTATGGCACAGCCCGTATCAGCTTATGTATTAATGCCAAAAGTTAATATGGAAATGGGATATTCTTCCACTGGAACTTTACATGAAAGAAAAGGAGAAAAATTGGAAAATATATCAGCTAATAAAGGACAAATTTGGACAAGAGTTTACGGTAACGGTGCGAACGAAAAAGGTAAGGAAAGATTTGAGTATGAAAGCAACCTTTATGGTGTACAATTAGGACATAACTTTAAAATAAATAAAGACAGAAATGGAAATAATCACTTATTAGGTGGATATATTTCATATAATAAGGCAAATGTAGATTTTTTCGATAGATACCGTGCTGAAAATGGAAAAATTTCAGATGATAAATATACAGGAAAAGGAAAATCAGAAAGTATTTCGTTAGGACTTACAAAAACAAAATACACAGAAAATGGTTCATATTATGATTTAGTCGGACAAATTTCATATTTACAAAATAAATATAAATCAAGAGATGAATATGATGTTAAGCAGAAAGGGTATGGGTTAGTATTTTCAGGAGAAGTTGGAAAATCTTTTGAAATTGGAAAAGATAGCGCATGGATAATTGAACCACAAGCACAGTTAATGTATCAATATTTGAATACAGAATCATTTAGCGATGGAATGAGAAAAGTAAATCAGGGCAATAGAAATGGATTACGTGGAAGAACGGGAATTAAAATTTCTTACAATGGAAATTCAGACGAAGAACGAACAGACACATATTATGCTGTAGCAAATGTGTGGCATGATTTTACAAAATATGAAAATAAATATACAAACATAGGTTCTGACAAAGTAACTGAAAAACTTGGTACAACTTGGGGAGAGATAGGTTTAGGAGCACAAGCCTCATTGGGACAAAAAAGTAATCTATACATTGACACAAGATATGAACAGTCATTTGGTAATTCGAAACATTCTGGATATAGAGGAACAGTTGGATTTAAACACACTTTTTAACAAATATTAGCAAGAAGTCTCTGATTTCTTGCTATATTTTATTTATTAATGTAATTAAAATAAATAAATCCATCATCCATAATAGTCATCTTCGTAATGCTCCCATTATCTAGCTTAAATTGCCAATAACCGTCGAGATTATTAAACAAATAATAACTAATTAGAGATTGAATAACACCAGCGTGAGCCACAATCAGAATTTTTTTGTTTTGATTTTGTGTTTTGATTTTGTTTAATTTTTTTGATACTCTTTGCTGCAAGTCATTTAGGCTTTCTCCGCCTTCTGATTTGAAGTATCGCCAGTTATTTTTCATCTCTTCAATATAATGCGGAAAATTTTTTTCAATTTCCTTATAAGTCTTGCCTTCAATATTTCCAAAATTAAGCTCTCTCAGCTCCTTTGAAAAATTTTGTTTTATATTTTTATCAATTTCCAATAATTCCAAGCTTTCTCTACACCTTCTCAAATCACTTGAAAACACAATGTCAATTTTTTCATTCAAATTTTTGAGCTTTTTTTTTGTATTTTTCAGTTGCTGTATGCCAGTTTCATTTAATCCAGGATTTAAATATCCATAATATAGGCTTTTTTTATTACAGTTTGTTTCTCCATGGCGTATAAATAGGATTTCAGTCATTTAACAATTGTCCTTTCCTTTTCTTTAAAATAAAATTGCTAAAAATAGAACTAGGATTGAAGTTGATTCTAGAAAGTTTCTCATTTTTATTTTTTAAAGAATTTTCTATATTTTATCATTTTTGTAAAAAAAAATCATGCAATTTTTATGTTTTTAGTGAAAAAAATATTATGCTGTAAATCTCTTGTTTTTATATTTATTATGTGGTATTCTATTGTCAACAAACAGAAGGTGAAAGGAGCATTAAAATGTGGTTTCCATTATTTATAAATTTGGAAAATAAGAAAGTTCTGGTGATTGGTGGAGGGAAAATTGCTGCCAAGAAAATTGGAAAAATTTTGGAATATGGAGCAGATATTACTGTTGTGACTGAGAATGTTGTAGAAGAAGAATTGTTGCAACTGGAAAATGTAAAGATTGAAAATAATAAGAAAATTGAAAATGATAAAAGTGAAATTGAAAAACTTGTGAAGGAATATTTTTTGATAATTACAGCTACGGATAATGAAGAATTGAATGAAAATGTAGCAAAAGTTTGTGATTACAATGGGATACTGATTAACAATGTGTCTTCAAAGACTAAGATGAATGCGATGTTTGGGGGAATTGTGAAAAATGATGAATTTCAGATTGCAGTTTCTACAGGCGGAAAAAATTGTAGGCGTTCACGTGCTATGAAAAGTGAGATTCAGAAAATTCTTGATAAAATAGAAAAATAAGTATTCAAATTTAGAAATGATAAAATGAAAAAAGGTGAAACAGAAATGTTTAAAAGACATAGAAAATTACGAAAAAATGAAGTTATAAGAAATCTTGTGAAAGATGTGTATGTTACAAAGGAGGATTTGATTTATCCAATTTTTATTGAGGAAGGGGAAAATATTAAAAGTGAAATTTTGTCAATGCCGGGGATTTTTAGATATTCGATTGACAGGCTTTCAGAGGAGCTGGATGAGCTGATAAAATTGGGGATAAATTCGATTTTGCTGTTTGGGATTCCGAAAAATAAGGATGCTTGTGCGACAGAAGCGTATAATGAAAATGGCGTTATTCAGAATGCACTCAGATTTATAAAGGAAAAATATGATAATTTCCTTATAATTTGCGATATTTGCTGCTGTGAATACACAAGTCACGGACATTGCGGGATACTTGACGAGAATGGATATGTAAAAAATGATGAAACATTGGAAGTTTTGGCAAAAACAGCACTTTCTTATGCGAAGGCAGGAGCGGATATCGTGGCACCTTCTGATATGATGGATGGACGTGTGGAAAAAATTTGTGAAGTTCTGGCTAAAAATAATTTTGAAAATATTCCGATAATGGCATATTCTGTAAAATATTCATCAGCATTTTATGGACCTTTCAGAGATGCAGCGAACTCAGCTCCTCAATTTGGTGACAGAAAATCTTACCAGATGAATTTTCAGTATTCAAGGGACGCAATAGATGAAGTTGCTGAAGATTTACGACAGGGGGCGGATATTATAATTGTGAAGCCTGCAATGGCGTATCTTGATGTAATAAAAAAGGTAAGTGATAAATTTGAAGTTCCGATTGTGGCTTACAGTGTTTCAGGCGAGTATTCGATGGTAAAGGCGGCGGCTCAAAATGGCTGGATTGACGAAATGAAAATTGTGATGGAGCAAATGTATGCGATGAAAAGGGCTGGAGCAAATGCAATTATTACTTATTATGCAAAGGAAATTGCAAAGTATATGAAAAATAAATAGATTTTAAGAAGAAAGAGAAAAAATATGAAAATAGTTATAGCAGGAGCTGGTGTCGTTGGTGAATCACTTTGCAGTGAACTGTCAGAAGAAGGGAACGATGTCATCTTAATTGAAAAGGAAGAAAAAGTATTAAATAAAATTATGGAAACTTATGATATAACGGGAATGGTTGGAAATGGGGCTTCGTATGAAACCTTGCTTGAAGCTGGTGCAAACAGTGCTGATATTTTTATTGCGGCAACAGAGTCGGATGAGTTAAATATAATTTCTTCAATTATTGCAAAAAAAATTGGAGCAAAATATACAATAGCAAGGGTGAGAAATCCTGAATATAGTTCAAATATGCAGTTCGTGAGGGAAGATTTAGGAATTTCACTTATGTTAAATCCTGAATTTGAATCAGCAAAAAATATTGCAAATAAACTGCTATTTCCAATAGCGTTGAGTGTAGAAAATTTTTTTGGTCAGAAAGCCAGCTTTATTTCAATAAAAATTGAGAGACATAGCCTTTTAAATGGGATGCAGTTAAAAAAACTAGAATTTGATCCAAAGGATAAAATTATCATTTGTACAGTTAAAAGAAATAATGAAATTTTCATACCAAGTGGAGATTTCACAATTTTGGAAAATGATATTATCTATATTGCCGGCTCTATAGATTCAGTACGTAAATTCTATAACAGAATTGAGCAAAGCAACTTAAAGATAAATTCAACGCTGGTTATAGGCGGAGGGACAATTACCCATTATCTGATTAGAAAACTTCTGGAAAACAAAAATAAAGTCAAAGTTATTGAAAATGAACGGGAACGGGCTGAAAAATTAAGTGAAGCGTATTCAAAAGCCATTGTAATACAAGGAGATGAAGCTGATCAGGAATTTTTAATTCAGGAAGGCATAAAAAATTATGATGCTGTTGTGGTTCTTACAGATAGTGATGAGGAAAATGCAGTTATTTCAATGTTTACAAATTCCATAACAAATGCCAAGTTAATTACAAAGATGAACAGAACATTGTTACTTCCAATATTGGAAAAAAGCACTGGTACATCAACTGTCGTACCAAAAAAAGTTATTTCTGATATGATAACCAGTGTCGTAAGATCAAGAACTAATATGCGAGGTTCAACAATGAGTTTATTATACAGGCTCGAAAATCAAGTGGAACTTATCACTTTTGAAATTAATGAGAACAGTTCCGCTATTGATGTTCCATTAAAAAAATTAAAAATAAAAAAAGGAACATTAATTGCAAGTATATTGAGAGATAAAAAAATGATTTTTCCAGGCGGAAATGATGTGATAAAAAATAATGACAGCGTGATGATAGTTTCAACAATTCCTTCAATAGAAGATTTTGACGAGATACTTGAGCGAATTTAAGGAGAAACAATGAATAAGAAAATGATAAGTTTCATAACAGGAAGAATACTTATATTAGAAGCCGGACTAATGGTTTTGCCCTTAATCGTAAGTTTTCTTTACAATGAAAATGCAAAATATAAAATCGCATACGGAACTGTAATACTGCTACTTCTAGCAACAGGATTCCTACTTTCAGCAAAAACTCCAGAAGAAACTTCAATTCAAGGAAGAGAAGGATATATAATAGTGTCTTTATCGTGGATTTTGATGTCTATGTTTGGAGCATTGCCATTTATAATTACAAAGGAAATACCGTCGTTTATAGAGGCCTTTTTTGAAATCGTTAGTGGTTTTACAACGACTGGTTCAAGTATAATTACAGATCTTAGCAAAATTAGCCATTCTAATTTATTCTGGCGAAGTTTTACCCATTTTGTTGGAGGAATGGGAGTGCTGGTTCTTGCACTTGCAATTTTCCCAAGCTCTGCGACTTCAGTTCACGTAATGAAAGCCGAGGTCCCAGGTCCGACATTTGGAAAATTAGTTTCAAAGTTGTCAACAACGGCGAGAATGCTTTACAAAATTTACATTGTAATGACAATAATTCTAATAATTTTATTAATGTTTGGCGGATTAAATCTGTTTGAATCTTCACTCCTTGCATTTGGTACGGCGGGAACAGGTGGATTTGGAGTGAGAAATGGAAGTATTCTGCCATATAATAATCCTTATGTTGAAATAGTTCTGGGAATTGGAATGATTGTTTTTGGGGTAAACTTTAATATTTATTATTTTATTTTAATTGGAAAAGTAAAGGATGTATTGAAAAATGAAGAATTGCGATATTATTTGCTGATAGTTTTTGGAGCAGTTGTACTGATAGTTCTGAATATTTGTAAAACATACACTTCATTTTCTCATTGTATAAGGGATGTGTTCTTTTCAGTTTCTTCAGTTATTACTACAACTGGATATTCTACAGTTGATTTTGGAAAATGGCCTTTATTTTCACAAGTGATATTGCTAATTTTAATGTTTTTTGGAGCATGTGCAGGCTCAACAGCTGGAGGGCTGAAAATATCGAGAGTAGTACTGATGGTAAAAATCTATTTTGCAGAAATAGTTCGGATGATAAGCCCAAATCGTGTAATTACAATAAAATCTGACGATAAGCCTGTAAATGTGAAAATGCAGAAAGGCATTGCAGTGTATTTTCTAGTTTACTCTCTTGTTTTTGGAGGAATTTTGCTAATGATTTCCTATTCAACAGATGATTTTATGACAGCATTTAGTGCAGTTGCGGCAACTTTTAATAATATCGGGCCTGGACTGGGAAAAGTTGGACCTGCATTTAGTTTTGCAGAATTAAATGATTTTTCAAAAATAGTTTTAAGTTTTGGAATGCTTGCAGGAAGGCTTGAGATTTTTCCAATGCTGATATTATTTTCACCAACAACTTGGAAATTAAAATAAATTTTTTAAACAAGGGATATTTAATTGTTCCTTGTTTTTTACTTTTCAAAAAGCAAAAAATCTAAATTATACGATTAATTCAAATCTTTATGTGTATTTATAAAATATATGATTGAAACAAATAAAATAAATTTTTTTTATCGAAAATAACAGAAAAAAAAGTAAAAATATTCAAAAAACTGGCTATTTATCAAATTATATATTTTATATATGGAACTTGAAAAACACAAAATATTGTGTTATCATTATATCATAAAAACAATATATAGTGTTCCAAGCTAAAATAATGCTTGGATTATTAATAATAAAAAGGGAATTGTGGGAATTGATGGTTTGAAATAAAAATAATAAAAGAAAGTGCAAGAATAAGGGAGGAATTGAAATGCAACCACAATTAACAGAAAATTTAAGAGAAATAATATCAGGAATAGTAAATGTCGAAAGTAACGACACGTGTAACGAAAATGCCAATATGTCGTCAATGACACCAGCGGGGCAAATGATGAAATTTGCAAGTGAAGTTTCTAAAATTTACGCTTTGGAAAATCTAGTTTCACCGAGATTTAAGGAAGCTCATGAAAAAGGGCTTATCCATATTCACGATTTGGACTTTTATTCTAGCAAGACTACAACTTGCTTGCAGTACGACTTGGCAGATATGTTTGAAAAGGGATTTTACACAAAACACGGCTATATTCGTGAAGCACAAAGCATTTCAACTTATGCCACGCTTGCAACTATTATTTTTCAGACCAACCAAAATGAACAGCACGGCGGTCAGGCAATACCGGCATTCGATTTTTATATGGCAAAAGGTGTGTTAAAATCATTTAGACGGCACTTAAGAAGAAGAATTTTAAGCTTTGTGGAAATTAAAAATGGAGTGGAAATTACAAAGGAATATGAAAATAATGCAAAAGAGTTTTTGTTAAAAAATATTTTTTCAATAAAATGTAGTGAAAATGAAATAAAATTGCTTGAAAAACATTTTGAAATAAATAAAAGCGATTTAATAAAATTATTAATAGAATCATACGAAGACACTAAAAATGAGACTTATCAAGCAATGGAAGGATTTTTGCACAATTTGAACACAATGCACTCACGTGGCGGAAATCAAGTTGTATTTTCTTCGATAAATTATGGAACAGATACTTCAGAAGAAGGACGGATGGTTATTCGTGAGCTGTTAAAAGCGACTTCCAGCGGACTTGGAAAAAGTGAAACTCCTATTTTTCCAATACAAATTTTTAAAGTGAAGGAAGGGCTTAATTACACTGAAAATGACTATAATTTAGCACAAAGTGATTTTGATGCGGCTTTGGAAAATATAAAAAATCAAAAAATTTCTTATGAAAATAATTTAGAAAATGAAAAAATAAAGTTTGAAGCACCAAATTTTGATTTGTTATTGTTATCTTGTGAAACTTCAAGCAGAAGATTATTCCCAAATTTTGTATTTTTAGATTCGGAATTTAATAAGCACGAAAAATGGCGAATTGACGACCCAGAACGATATAAATATGAAATTGCAACAATGGGCTGCCGAACACGTGTCTTTGAAAATATAAACGGAGAAAAAAGCAGTCTTGGGCGTGGAAATTTATCGTTTACAAGTATTAATTTTCCTAGAATTGCGATTTTAACAAGAAAAAATGTAGAAAAAGAAATTGCGGAAATGGAAAAAGATAGAAAATTTGCAAATGAAGAAGAAAAAAATAATAAAAAAATTGAACTTTTGACAGAAGAATTTCAGAAAAAAGTGCTAGAAACTACACGTCTTGTAGGAGAGCAACTTTACGAACGGTACAATTTCCAAAAAACAGCCTTAGCAAAACAATTTCCATTTATGAGAAGTAATAACTTGTGGAAAGGGCTTGGTGTAAAAAACGGAAATGAAGAAGTCAGCGAAGCGATAAATTCAGGCTCGCTTTCGATAGGCTTTGTAGGCGGAGCAAATGCCATGTATGCTTTATTTGATGCAGAACATGGAACAAGCGAAGTTGCTTACAAGGTGCTTTATGACACGATTAAAAAAATGGGATTTGTTGCAGATGAGTTTAGGGATAAATATCATTTGAACTATTCAATTTTAGCAACTCCGGCAGAAAGTTTGGCAGGAAGATTTTTACGTATTGATAGAAATGAGTTTGGAATAATTGAAAATGTGACAGACAGGGATTATTACGTAAATTCATTTCACATTGACGTAAAAAAGGAAATCAGTCTTTTTGATAAAATAAGAAAAGAGGCACCATTTCATAAATTGACAAAAGGTGGGCATATCACTTATGTGGAACTAGACGGGGAAGCACGTAAAAATATGGGTGTTATGTTAAAAATTGTGAAAGTGATGAAAGACACTGGAATAGGCTATGGTTCGATAAATCATCCTGTTGACAGATGTAGAGATTGTGGGACGGAAGCGATAATTTATGATAAATGTCCGATTTGTGGGAGCCATAATATTTCCAGAATTAGAAGAATAACAGGTTATCTGACAGGAGACTTAGATAGTTGGAATAGTGCAAAACAAGCTGAGGAACACGATAGAGTAAAACATGGGGTAAAATAACTTTGAAATTTGTGAGAAACAGAAAAGAGGTAATTTAAAGTGAAAAAAGTCGAAGTCAAGATATCGGAAGAAAATTTGAAAAATGATTTTACATTAAGGCTTTTAATGATTTATAAAGAAACGATTGTTGACGGTGTTGGACTTCGTTATTCGCTTTACTTTGCTGGCTGTTCTCACGCCTGTCCTGGTTGCCACAACGAATATTCATGGAATCCAAAACACGGAAATATATTGACTTATGAAAAATTGGAGGAAATTGCTCAAGAAATAAATGAAAACACATTGCTTGATGGAATAACAATAAGTGGTGGAGATCCGCTTTTTAACCCAGTAGATATGCTAAAAGTGCTAAAATTCTTAAAAGAAAAAACGAAAAAGAATATTTGGCTTTACACAGGTTACACACTGAAGCAGGTGCGGGAAGATGAACTTCGGAGAAAATGCCTTGAGTATGTAGATGTTTTGGTGGATGGACGGTTTGTGAAAGAACTGTATGATCCAAACTTGAAATTTAGGGGGAGCAGTAATCAGAGAATTATTAAAAAAGAGGATTTTTTTATCTGATTTTGAAAATAAATATTTTGTTTAGGGAACTTTTGAAATGAAAGTTCTTTTTTTAACTAAAAAATAAAGGACAGAGCTCGTACGCCTTTTCTCTGTTCTTCCCATAGTTTGCAAAAAAAGTGTGGTATAACACTCTTGCCCTTATTTTCTCATACTGGTTAAGCAGCATCCTCATCTGATCTTTTCTTCTCTGACTTACATTTTCCTTTCTCTTGAAATTCTCATAAAAGTTTTCAAATTCTGTAAAATCATTTTTCTCAAGCCATTTGTAAAGATTTCTTGATATTTCCCTGTCCCTCCTGGAAATTTCACCTATGACTTTTACCATATGTATTCCTGCTTCTTCTGAATTTCATATGAGCGTCATCCTTTTCAAATCTTTCAATATCAAGTTTCGGAATTTCAAAGGAATTGACAAGGTTATACACAGTAGCCCTTGAAATACCGTAAGTTTTTGCAAGGAACGAAGCCGCAATATGTTGGTATTCAATCCTCGGAAAGTCGCCTATACCGCTTAAGTCCAATTTTTTCATCAATATAGTAGTGAATGCCTGTTTTCTTGTTTACATATTCGCGACGTTCAAAAGTGACATGCCCAAAGGCAGTAGTAACAGTCCTTTTAACAAATTCTCTACTTTTAAATCTATCCTTTCTTTCACGGGAATGAAAGAAGGTGTTATCAACTCTTTTAACATAAACTTTAAACAGCGTTTCAAAGGCTTTTGTGACAAACAGTTTAAACTGCTGCTCAAATGGAAGTTGGAAAGAAAAAATATTTTTGAAAAAAGTCTTTACAAGCAAGGAAAAATTTGATATTCTAATCATGGAGGAACCACCTTTCAATAGGATTTGGCGATTATATTGTAGCTGGTTTCCTCTTTTTTGTTAATTAAAAATTTGATTAAATATATTTACCTCTATATTTTTTACTCTGTCCTAATTTATTGACAAAGTAAAAATTTTAGGGACCGTTTTTTCTATAACATAGATTGTATATATATTCGACATATTTTTATTTTTTTAAATAAATTTTCTGTTCAGATTATTTAAATCAATAATTAATGTTAGTAAATAGCTCTGAATCCAATTCCACCTCTGACATTCTTACCTTTAGTATCATACCCACCATTTACCGTTACTCCAAATCTTGTGTTATCCACTCCAATGTTCAAATCAAACTTACCATTTCCTTTTCTATCTTCCTTTTCCCCTCTGATTCCAAACCAGTCAGCATTTGTATATCTTACTCTTCCCTTGTTGTTTACATTTCCAACTTTTCCTAACTCGTTCTCATATGCGGCTTTCAGTCCTACTGTCAAGTTTGTTCTTACTGCAAGTGGCTGAACATATCTGAATTCTGCTCCTACTTCAGGCTTAACTGAGAAATAGTCGTTTCCTTCAACTTCTAGCCTTACTTGTCCACTCTTTTCCCTTATGCTGTTGAATCTTCCGTATTCCATCTTGAGCGATCCGTATGG
>CAUUWI010000042.1:0-13084 GCA_963548925.1 uncultured Leptotrichia sp.
ATTTTTTAGTCATATTTATTCCCTTAATTGTGGAAAATTATCATATATTAACTCAGTGATTTCTTTTTTGCTTACATTCGGAGTTGACACTGCAACTTTAGACCTGTTCTTTAAATATTTTTCCAAGGCTGGTTTTAAATTAACTTTTTTCTTTAAGATTATTTTTATTTCTTTCGCACGAACTCTTTTATCTGTACTTTTTAACAATCTTATTGTTCCAAATGCTATAAATCTAAAATCGGATTTTATACTCAACCAGTCTAGTTCCTGCTGCTTTGTTGTGTTCTTAGTTTTAGAAAAAGTTAAAATCTCAACATCTTTTATATTTTTTTCTTTTAATTTACCTTTTCTTTTGCGATAAATATTGAAACAGCATCTCAACTTAACTCCACTGTATTTGACTGCTGGCAGCATATATGATTTATACAGTTCTATATTTTCAAACTTATCTTTCTTATACATATCGCCTGGAAGTACAAATGCTACATAGTCAGAATGTTCCATACTTTTCTTTATAAACTCTGTATGCAAATTTCCAGCGCTTCCAAAAGGTGGATTTCCAATTACAAGGCTGTTTTTCATATATGGAATATTCTGTTTAAGATAATCGCCTTTTATGATATTTTCACCTTGTGGCTCTATATCATATCCAATCGCACTTTTAGGAAGTCTTTTAAGAAATGCTCCAGCACCTGCACTTGGCTCTATAATCCTTGAGAATTCCTTTATAGACATCACATCTTTTTCCAAAACTTTAATAACTTTTTGCACAACCGAATCAGGAGTATAATATTTGTCATTATGTATCTTCGCCATCCATTACCTCCTTAAATTCGCTCTTTTCGGCAATATGATTACAGCAGGGACAAATTAATTTAGTACGTTTGACTTCTGTATCATCTGTATCTTCTTCTTCAATTTCTAGCTCTTCTATTTCCTCTTGCAAAATTTCATCAAGTTCAGGCTGTTCAAAACCAAGTACACTTAAATCAAAATCATTTACCTCCAACTTATTCAATTCATACTGTAACTTTTCAATATCAAATTCAGTATTCATTGTAAGTTTATTATGAGCAATAGCATAAGCTGTTTTCTGATCCTCTGTTAAATGTTTTAACCTGATTACTTCAACTTCTGTATATCCAAGTTCTTTTAATGCCAAATATCTTCCGTGTCCTTCGATTATTATGCCTTTTTCATCAATAGCAATCGGATCATTGAATCCAAATTCTTGAATACTGTTTTTAATCTGTTCGATTTGCCATTCAGGATGTTCTTTTGCATTCCATGAATACTCAATTATTTCATTGATATTTATTTTCTCAATCTTCATCTTGCCCCCTTTCTTTGATTTTTAGACAAAAAAAGAGCCATTAAATAAATAGACTCGTTTTAAAATCTATCTATCTAATGGCTCATATATCTATAGTCTTGCCTATTCAATTGTAATTTAATGATATAAACTTCTCACTATATATCTTTTTTTATTCAGTTTACCTTTATTGAAAACAATTCGTATTTCACATTCTTTCTTTGTTTTTTTTAAAGCCAAAATGTCGTCAAGTAAGTATCTCACTTCTACATCGTCTTCAATCAAGATTTCGTACTTTTTGTTCACATTACCTCCTAATTATACCTTATTTCTCTATTTTTTTCAATCCCATTTCTTCAAAATATTTTTCTTTCAACTCATCAAAATTCATTTCATTTATTTCATCAAATTTCAAAACTTTTTCTTTAAATTTTTCAAATTCATCTTCTAACTTTTCTATTAATTCATTCGTATTTGTTTCTTTATAATCCCATCCGCTATCGCCAGAAAATGATTTTTGTGCTGATAGTTTAAATATTCTATTTTTATATTCAACATAAATTACAAAATTTTTAAGTATAACCTCGTCTTCAATTCCATAACTAGTTTCAAATTTTCTATTCTCCATAAAATCTTCAATCAATTCTTTGAATCCTCTATAAATCAAATAATCTAAATTAATTTTTCCCATATTTTTCTCCTTCTTGTTTCCTATTTATATTCATTATACCTTTTCTACGCTCTAATTGCAAAAAATACAATCAAGTTTATTATTGAATAAATCAACAGAATATTTAAAAACCAAAAAACTAAAAAATACGCTACATTGTAAGGTATATAATTAATTTTAGTTATTCCTCTTAATTTCTTCTTTACATCTTCAACTAAAGCATACAGATAACTAACTAAAAAGAAAACTAAAAATATTGTAACTGCTGCACTTAAAATTCTCATTATTATTTCTAGCATTTAATCCTCCTTAATCTTGAACAATCCGAATACAAAAGTTAAAATCTGAACTCCTACACCCCAAAAAACATATAATATAAAATCTATTAACATTAATTTTGCAAATTCTAATAATGTTTTTACATTTGAAATATCATTTATTGTTTTATATACTAATAATCCTAAACTTCCTAAAATAATTGTTACATATAATATCGTTATTATTGCTGATACTACTTTTCTCATACTGATTCCTCCTATTTCTTTTTATAACTTTTCATCCAATCTTGAACAAACCACAATTGCCCACAACCACCACCAATTGTATCTTGTCCTGCCGGATCAAATATTCTAGTATTGTAACCTTCTTCAATAAAACTTTCAGAAACCGATTTTATAATATTCATATCATTGTAAACTCCTTTTAATTTGTTGTCTTTATCAAGAGAACAGATAACGCTGAATGTGAAATAAAAGTGCTTTTTGCTGAATAAATCTTTTAATCTATTTATTTCTTCATCTGAAATATTATTACCGTCTATGCAATAATTCAAATAAATTGGACGTCCTGTATTTTCAGACCATTCGATTCCGTAATCCCTAATTTCTCTTAATGTTAATTTATTTTTATATGGTATTAATTTGTTTCTTTTTTCTTCATTTGCTTGATGTATAGAAAATTGTAAACCAATTTTATTAATTTCTATTGATAATTTCATAAAATCATTTAATTCTTCATATTTTCTTAAACCTACTGTTGAAATTAATAATTGAGCATTTGGAAATAATTTATTTAATTTAACAATAGCTTCTTTAACTTGATAATAATTATCGAAAGGCTCTCCCATACTCATAAACATAATTTGAAATTTTTCAATTTCATTTGTATTTTTAATTTCATTTAATATTTTATTATTTATAACTATTTTTACTTGTTCAACAATTTCATCTGATGTTAAACTTCTAATAAATCTTTTTCCTGTTCCACAAAAAGTACAGCCCACCTTGCAACCACTTTGGACAGAGCAACAAATTACTGTTCTTTTTTTATAACTTTCATATTTGTATAAAACACTTTCTGCTACCATATCTTGTTTAGTAAAAACAAATTTACATACATTATGATCTTCTAAAATTCTATATTCCATTATTCCTCCTAACCTTTCTCTAATAAAAACGACTTTTCACGACTGTCGTTTTTCCTTATAAACACTACATTTTTACACATTATTCTAGTCAAAACGACTTTCTGCGACTGAACTTTATTTTTCTTCATAAATTTCCAAAGTTCCTTGAATTTCATCATCTTCTATCACAAACGTTCTATCATTTGCAGTTTTGTAATAAAATAATGTAAATCCATCGCCATCTTCTTTTTTCTTGTCTGATTCAAGCAGTTGACACATTTCAATCAGGAGTCCTTTTTCTAGCAAATTATTATCCCAAACTTCTAAAAAAATTCTTTCATAATCTTGTCTTTCTTTTTGTGTCATTCTTTATCCTCCTTAAATGCCTTAAAATGATTTTTATAAATCTTTTTCAATTCCTTTACGAGTTCCACATTTAACCACACCCCTTCGATATAATATTTATTCTTAAACGTTTCCTTGCCTGTTGCGTGAAATTCCTGATGATGTTTAGCACACAAGCTCATAAACGGTGTTTTTAATCCATCGCAGTTTTCATATCCGCCTATGCTTGCCACTGAGTTCCAATGATGTAATTCAATTGTGCTGTACTCATTATGCTCTTTCCCACAGATACAGCAAACTCTTTTTCTCAAGCAGGCAATCACATATCTTTGCGTTATATTGTCAATTTCCAATATATGTTTATACCTTTTATCGTGTTTTCCAAGTATATATAAATTTATTCCAAGTTCCAATGCCTGCTCTATGATAAATGATATAAATTCATTTGCTGTTTCCATATCGCATTTTGCCGTTGAAAAGTCTAATCTGTCTGTGGATATTGCAAACTGCTCTTTCATCAGTTCCTTAATCTCTATCAAGGTGTATCCAATCTCGTCTCCAAACTGCTTCAATAGTACGTGTATCAGTCCGTTCTGTGCCTGTGATAATTTCTTTACGGGAATAACCTTGATTGGAAAATGATTTAAATATTCTTCCAGTTGTCGCTTTATTCCTGGATAAACTTTTTCCACGGGCAACGTTATTATTATTTCTTGATTCGAGATTTCAGCATTTGCCATTTCTTTTTAGCCTTCCTTTTCTTAATAAATTTAATATCCTTGAACAAATTAGCATTAAGTTTTGCAAACTCAAAATCACGTCTGCTCATTTCTGTATTGCATAATATACTTGCTTTTATTCTTTCGACTGTTTTCTCTTGTTCATCCATATCAGTTCCTCAACTCTGCTTTTTCTATCCAGTTCTGTACATACGCCAATGCTTCAGTTAAGTCCTTTCTCTTAATATCACGATAGCTTGCAACTCCAAACCTGTCCTTTAAATCCCTGTAAATTGCAGGGAACATTAAATTTCTGTCAGCATCTATTACATCCAGCCTTTGATAAACTCTTATTGATACTGCTTTCTGCAATTTTCTCTGTTCTGTATGATCTATTCTTATCTCATTGTCAACTTTGTTTTCCACGATGTCAATTCTACGCTTGACACTTTTCATTTCATTTGCCTGCAATATGATCATATCTTCTACTGTCATCGACTTTTGAAGTTGTTCAATTTTTTCGATAAGTTTAAATCTTGTTTCAGCATTATATCTTGCCCCAAGTTGCAGCACTCCTTTGTAATTTAAAAGAAACATTGGTTGTTGCTTGTTTTGCAAATTTGTATAACAGGACTGCTGAAAAATTAGCCGTCCTCTTTCTTCCCCTAGTTTACTGATTTCGTCTCTAATATCAGCTAAAATATTTTTGTGTTCTTTTCCTGCTATTTGTGCCACTTCCAAACTTGTCAACGTGTTTCTGCTTTCTATATTCATTAATTCGTTCATTAATATTCCTCCTATTTTTTATTCAATAAACTGCTTCAAATTTGGTCTAAAATAATTTTTTCCTTTCAATATTTTTCCATCTTCCCTGAAAATTGCTTTTCCATTTTCAAGTTTTGACATATTGCTTCTGTGAACTTCCTCAAATGCTTCCATAATTAGTTCATCGTTAAACCAAGTTCTTTGTTTGTAATAGTCAATTACAAAAAACTGATTGCCATATGTCCCTAGTTCAAGCGTTGTACCTATCGCTATGTAATACATATCACAAATAGCATCTAATTTCTCCACATCTGTTTCAGATTCCAAAAATTCCTTTAGTTCTTCATCAAATAACTTATTTCTTAATTTCATCCGCTCAATATTTATCTCTCTATACACTTCTTTGTTAAGATATTTTTCTTGCCCAAAAGCCACATAAAACTCCTTAACAAGTTTTTTCATCTTCTCTAAATATCTTATATCCATTTTTCTTAAATCTAATATTTCTGCATTTACCATTTATTTCAACTCCTCACAAAAAATTCTATACCCATTATTATCTTTTAACTTTCTTCTTTTGCATACTCTGAAAATACTGTTGAACATTTCAAATGTATTCCCTTTTTGGTATTTTTTATTTTCTTTTTCAAAATCTTTGCAAAAATTTCTTTTAATGCTGAATTTAAAAACTATATTTGGATTCATTTTTTATTCCCTCTTATAAAATTTCTATTCTTACCCCTGCATTTTCCTTATCAATTTCATAACCTAAGAATACAGGAATGATATTTTCCATATTGTCGTTCTCTATCCATTCATTTTCCTGCATTAAGTCTAACGGAAGCTGTGCGACGTTCACATAGTCAAATGCCCTTTTGCTGTTTCTTATGAAATAAAATCCAATTTTGTAAGGCTTTTCTTTGCCTTTTAGCATTTCCTTGAATTTTATTCCTTCTTGCCACCATTCATCAGCTGTATTTTTCTTGTATCTCATTACAGTTTCTGAATTTATCAGCCTTTTCCCTGTCCAGCGTTTGCTGTTTTTGGAACTTGGCACATTTCCAGATATAAAAATTCTCATTCTTGATTTTTTCTCCCTTCTTCCAGCTTAAATCTATAAAGTTCATCAAATGAATATTCCAAAGCCTTCTGCAATTTATTTTCAGGAATCTCCCAGTTAAATTGCTCTATGCTTTTAACTTTTCCACGATGTCTTTTTATGAATTTAAGCCATTCATCTTTGTCAGTTGTTTTCAGTTCGTTGTTGTCTATCCTTATACAAATGAGTTTTATTTTCATTTAATCTGTTCCATTCCTCGCTTTGCAAAGAAGTTGTTGTTTCGTTCCAACTCCTGCAAAAAGTTCTATGACTTTGATTTTTTGCATTTATCCTCCTATCAGCATTTTATTTTTTATTTCCGACAAATCGACCTTATTTTCAATCTGTGCTGTAATATTTTTATACTCAAGCCTTATGAAATTCATATTTTCTGTATTTCCAATCTTGGCTTCCTCGTAGCCTATCATTCTAGGTTTTACTTGTCCGAATAATTGGCTTGTACCTCTGTAATAGTCAGAAGTTTCATAAGGGCGTTCACAGAATCCTTTGTATATTCCGTCAAATTCCCATTTAAGGAAACTGTCAAACTCGTCATCTTTCATCGTGCATAGTCTATTCCAGCCAACATAATCAACTACAGCATGTAGCCCCTTATCCTCAAAACATATCATTCCTTTTCCGCCGTTTTTGTACATTGCTGTTTTTAGCAATTTCTTGGCATAGAATACTTGCTGTTCCAAATCTGAATCTTTAGCATATTTTAAAATTACTGTAACTTTTGGCAAAAAATCGCCTTCATATTCCTTGATTATTCTGCCTATCGCATAGTTAAATTGCTCTATGCTAAGTTCGGATAATCCCATAAAATAAATATTTACAAGCCCCTCTGTTACTCGTGTATTAGGATAATAATCAAGCAGCATTCCGAATCCTTCGTTAAATTCCTCCATTGTCATTTTTGCTACCTCCAAAATATTTTTTTAGCCCTTCTACTGTTACTTTTGGTCTTTTACCTTTAGTGCCAGTTCCAAATCTTTGATTAGTGTGAACATTATTTTTTGTTTCCACGTTTATTTTATCGTCATAATTTCCCTCAAGCACTTTCAAAAGGTTGGATTTGTTAATAAGCCAGTCAAATGTTATTTGCCAATTATTTTTATTATCCCCTTGTAAAAATTTCGAGATATGGATTTTATCCATCGCCTGCAATAATTCTTCCACTGTGTACTCATTAAGCAAAATTTTTATTGCCTTTTTTCTTTTGTCATTTATTTTTAACTTAACTCCTGACAAATTAAATTTATGTGCAATTTCTATCCATTTGTTTTTTATCTCTTCACACACGGAAGAAAAATTAATTTTTTCTTTTTCTACACTCTCTCTATCTCTTATAGAAGAATCTATTAAAGAAGGATCTGTTATAGAAGAATCTTTGTCTACCCATTTTGAATAGCCCTCCTTATCATTTTGAGTACCCCCCCTATCTAAATTAGGTAGCCCCCATTCTCGTTTTGAGTAGCCCCCCTTATCATTTTGAGTAGGGGTATCTTCTGTTTCGTATTCCAATAATTCAAAAAATTTTTCTCCAAATGAAATATATAAAAATGTTCCTTTTTTACCTTTCTTTGAATTTGTAACCTGCTTTTTTAAAAATCCTTTTTCAACAAGTTCTCCTACTTTTCTTATAAATGTGCTTTTACTTCCGACAAGTGGTATCTGACTATATAAATAGTCATAAGTTATCCACATAAATTTGTCTTTTTCCAGCATTTTTTCCTTATTTTCCTCATTTTCAACTTCATATTCTAATATCTGATATTCAATTTTGGATGAATTACTTGAATACATATCAACAAACAATCTTAAAATCAAGCTGTCTGCCAAATCTAAATCATTTTCTATCAGTTTATCCTGTCTGAAGCCGTTTATCGTGTTTTTCATTTCCTACACCTCTTTACTTAATTTACTAAATTTGATATAATCAAATTATGAAATATTTGTATGCACTTCATTGGAAGTGCTTTTTTGTTTACTTTTTTAACTTTTTTTAATATTTTCAATTAAATTGGATAAATTCTTTATATTAAAATTTGGCACAAAATTTCCAGTCATCGTATTGTATGCCCAGTTTATCTCTTCCTGCGTATATCCCATTTTCCGTAACTCAAGAAAAGATCCGAGCAATTGTGCAAAACAATTTATCCCTTCTTCAAATTTTTTCTCATCCATTTTGTATATCTCCTACTTTTTAACTTGATAATTTTTATATCTAAACGTTTTCACTTTTTTTTATTTCTATCTGAATAAAAATCTTCTAATTCTGCTTGAACTTTTAGACTAAATATATCTTCCTTCAATTCCTTATTCTCTTTTGTTAGTTTTGCAATAAAACGTATAAGTAAAAATATTATTAATATTTCTAAAATAATTAATGCCATTCCACACCTCCCTTATTTCATTTTTACCCCCTTTTGAGTTATAATAATATCGCCAAACATCTTAAAACTGAAAGGAGGTATACCCTATGGATCCAAAAGATTTTTTAAAAGATTTCCCTAACTTCAAAATATCTTCTAAATTAGCCGACGGAATGTATGAACGTATTGTAAAAACCATCGAAGAGTTTGAAGAAGAAATTGGAGATGACGAACAAGCCAGTGTTGTGATTTCTTCTTTTGCCAATAATCCGATTTTAATTAATGATGTTGGATATTGGAATCCTGACATTATTATTTTTCACGGAAATTTGGTGAACGACGGTTCGAGTGTTCAAGTGCTTCAACACACAAGTCAACTAAATCTTTGTCTAATAGCTTCAAAACGTCCACACCCTGAGAAGCCAAGACGTAAGATTGGATTTTTAGTTGATTCTCAAGAAGATTAATCAACTTATCTATCTTGATGTCCAACAAATTTGTTTGGCTTTGTTGGGCATTTTTTTCTTTTGTTTCTAAATCCATTTTATTCACTCCTTTTTTTATCTTAACTTTATTTTTTTCCAATTTATTTTCATCTCACACCTCCTTCCTTTTCTTTTGGATTGTTAATTCGTAGCCTAAATCATTTAGTATTTCCTCCGTTGTAACAAGATGAGCGCCCTTGCCGTTATAGATAGTTTCTGACATAGTTCTGGCTAAAGAACTATAACTTCGATTTGTATTTGTGCAAAACGATTTCAAACTTCTATGCTGTTCCGTTATTAAGTTATCTATTTTTAAATAAATATCCTTTGTGTTCATTTCACCACCTCATTTTACTCTAAAAAGAGTAAATAAATTTTAAAAAAATTTTTATATCAAAATTATACTCTTTTTTGTGTAAAAAGTCAATAAAAAAATACATACCCTTTCAATTTCTTATCTTGGTATATATTTTAAATTAAAAAATTATTTAATTAATTCTTGACCTTCAAAAATGAACGATGTTATTTTATTATCTTTGTTGTATTTAACCTGAAAATCACTTCTTAACATTGCACCAAAAGCGTTTTGCGCATCTACATAACTTCTAACTGTTGTTACTCCATCCTTTCTTTTGAATTCCCATTGAGTTATTGCAGGAAATTTTGCTGTCGAAGGTGCTTTTAGTATTGATTTTAATTTTTCTTTTATATCTATGTTATAATCACTTGCTTCATCAAATGTTAATACATCATCTTTTAAATTCCCTAAAATTTTTCCTTCTTTATAATAATCTTTATCAGCATATCTAATAGAAAATACTGTATTATTATTTTTATCTACATACACAGCCACTCCAGAACCTGTAAAGTCTGTTTTAGCCCTATACCCTAACGTTCCAGGCTTTGCCATATCATCTAAATTTTCATCTCTTTCAAGTTTATATTTGACTAATCCTAATGACTCTAATGCCTTTTTTATATTTTCTTCTATTTGATTTTCTTTTGTTTTTGTTTGGTTAATTGTTACCATTTTTTTTACATTTGAATTAGAATCTGGCGAAACTGCGATTCCAACAAATAAAAATATCCATAAGAATACATAACCTACCCACATAAAGATTTTTGATTTTCTCTGAGCTTTACTTTGTATAATCGCAACTGGAACAGTAAAATACCACAAAAAAATTAATAATAATATTCCCCACCCTTTTTGATACCACCGTTCTTCTCGTTGTTTCATTTTTCCTCCTTGTTATTTATTTATAAAAATTTATTAAATTATTTTAAAATTTTATATTTGTCATTTTTCTTTGAATTAATTCTGAAACTATACCCACACAATAAACTTCTTCGTATTCTTTCACTTCCATTTCTGGATAAACATCCTCATTAAATGAATAGAGATACATTTTCCCAGCTTTGAAAATTACCTTTTTTGCAAATCTTCTGTTGTCAATATTTACAATAGCTACCTGCCTATTAAGACTTTTCCAGCCCTCTGGAGTTGTAGGGCATAAATTTGGATTCACAATTACCTTGTCTCCATCAAAAAGTATCGGCTCCATACTATCTCCGTGTATTTCTAAAATAAAAGAACTGTTGGACATTTTAAAATCACTGGGCAGTATAAATTCTTCTTCTGTAAAATGTTCCATATCAATTTCTCCACTTCCTGCTGATGCAACTCCGTATACGTTAAATTTGAAAATTTTAGGCTTTTCATACGTATTTGAAACATTAATTTGTTCTGGCAAAATAGAAGATAAATAACTTTTTTCTAATTCTTTTTTGTTATTAGGAAAGTTTTTAACTAATTTCTCATATAATTTTTTACTTACCTTTCTTCTACCTTTTTCAACTTCATTTAAATAACTAGTCGAAATTTCTAATTTTTTTGCCATTTCCTCAAAAGTAAATTTTTCCCCTTTTCGCAAATTAGTTATTAATTCATTGATTTTCATAATGTTCCACACCTTTTTTATATAATTATACACTACTTTTGAAAAAAAATCAAAAAAAGTGTTGACTTTTTACACAAAAAAGAGTATAATATTTTTGTAAATAAAAAAATTTTAAAGATAATTTACTCTAAAAAGAGTAAAAAATCGAAATAAAACCACTTAATAAGGAGACGATAAAAATGAGAAAAGAATTAATTAACAAAATGAAAAAAAGAGGATATGAATTAAAAAATGAGTTTAACTTGAGAAATGAAACAAGTTTTATTTTTGACAAAGAATTTAAAAAGAACACATTGAGCATAATGTTCACATACAATAACGCAGAGAAAAAATTTAACAGAAATTTCGGAAAATTAAAAATTGAAAAAGATGACGGAAACATAGAAATATTTTAGGAGTTGATAAAATGAGCTACAGTGAAGCATTAAAATACGCCTCAGAAGTCGAAAGAGGCTGGGACAGAAGATTATACGACTTGGATATGGAAAATGCAGAGTACGAAGAGCAATGTGATTACAGATACAACCAACTTCGCAAAGAGTTGAAATCAAGAAAAGCAGAACTCACAGAAGAGGATTTCACAGAAATTGAATACAAAATGCTTGAGGATTATTTAAGAGATTATTCTATAACTCCAAATACAGACTTGCAGGAAGTTATAGAAGCATTTATTGAAGAAATTGATAATTAATTTAAGGAGGAAAAGAAAATGAAATTTGAAGCATTAGAAATTGTAAATCAAAACAACAAGAAGGTTTTAAAGGAAAAGGAAGAAAAGAAATTGAAGAACAGAATCAAAAGACTATTTAACAAAAAACAGCCAAAGCCACTAATTTTTAATCCTGATTGGAAATAAATTGATGTTTTAACAAGCTCATTGTAAATATTGCAGTGGGTTTGGATAAGATATTAGTTATCTTAGGACAATAAAAATATAGATAGGAGAGATTCTTTATGAAAAATAAAATAACGATTGAAAGAAGAAAAAAAACTGGAGTTTTAGTTCCAAAACTAAATGGAGAAATTTTGGAAGGAGTAAAAAATATAAAGATTTATTACTCCTACGGTGAAACTAAAGAAGAAATTGTTGAATTAACTTTTGAAAATTCTGAAATAGAGATTATTGATATAGACTAATTTCTTTATCTATAAGTTTTGAAATTAACTTTTCAGATATTTCAATCAAAGTATTAATGGAAGTAGAGCCAACGTTATTAGAAATTTCTTTAATTTTATTCCAATTTTTATCATTTCTGATATTGGAAACAAAATTATGCCCGGCAACAGTTAAGTCTGAAATTTCAGGAGTTACGGTTATAAAATTTTTTTCAATAACTATTAACTCTGCTTCTTTTAAAAAAAGTGTATGATATTCTATTTCTCTGTTTGAATAAGATAGAAATTCTTCAGGTTTTTGATATTTTTCTTTTTCTTCTTCAAATTGTTTAAGAGTGTTCTTATCTTTTAATAACTTAAAAAAATTTACATCATCGTCATCATTTTTTAAAATTTTAAAAGATCCTGATTCAGCTTTTAAAAGAATATCACGTATTAAATCAGGGTTTAATTGCATAATTACACCCCCTTTCATAAATAATTTTTCTCTAACAGAGAATTAAAACAAGTGTAACATTAAAGAGTATATTTTTCAATAAAAACAGTAAAAAGTGTTAATTTAATCGTGCCATCTGTTACCCCCTGCATATTTACACATAGTATGCTACTGGGATATGCAGGTACCTCTATATTATTTATTATTTTCTAAAATTTTTTTATTACATAGATGGCACAATTAAGTTAATACAAAACTTAAAAAGCAGGAGGATTAATAACGAATGAATGATTTACAAGTTTTACAGGCAAAAGGAACGATGACATCTCTGGAGATTTCAGAGATAACAGGAAAGGAACATTACAATATCTTGAGAGATATTAAAGACGAAAT
>CAUUWI010000043.1:0-12286 GCA_963548925.1 uncultured Leptotrichia sp.
AAAGATCCTGCTACAGAAGCAAAAAATGCTTTGACACAGTTCGCGGAATCTGGAGAATTTGACTTAATTATCGCAGTTGGATATACAATGAAAGATTCATTAGTTGCAGTAGCTCAGACATTTCCTGATCAAAAATTTGCAATAATTGATGAAACTGTAAACGGATTACCGAATGTTGCTTCTATTTTGTTTAAAGAACACGAAGGGTCATTCTTAGTAGGAGCATTAGCTGGAATGATGGATAAAACAGGAACTATTGGATTTGTTGGTGCAAATGAATCTGAATTGATTAACAGATTCTATGCTGGATATGCACAAGGTGCAAGATACGTAAAACCTAACATCAAAGTTTTACCTGTTTATATCGGAGGAAATAACGCATTTAATGATCAGGCATCAGCTAAAGCTAAAACAGAAACATTGGTTCAACAAGGAGCAGATGTTATTTATCATGCTGCTGGAGCAAGTGGACTGGGAGTTTTCCAAGCAGTTAAAGAAAAAAATATTTATGGTATTGGCGTAGATTCCAACCAAGACAACTTATATCCAGGAACAATTTTGACATCTATGATGAAATATGTTGACAATGCAACATTCGATATAATCAAAGCTGCTGTGGACGGAAAATTTGAAGCTAAGTTACAAACTTTTGGAATCAAGGAAAATGGTGTAGGAACTACAAATTTTGAATTTACAAAAGACAAAATTGGTGAAGAAAACCTTAAAAAATTGGAACAAATCAAACAAGATATTAAAGATGGAAAAATTGTTGTAAAATCATCAATATAATTTTATAAAAATATAAATAATTTTATTTTTTTAAATTATTTATCTAAAAAATGGTTGTTTAAGATTGGTATTAAAAATATCGCTCTTTTAAACAACCTTTTCTTTTCATTTTTTAAATAAAAATTTAAAATTTAGGAGCTGATTTTTATGAGAGCAGTGGATATAATTCAAAAAAAACGTGATAATAAAAAACTTTCAGATAAAGAAATAGAATTCCTGTTAAACGGCTATTTAGCTGGAAATATACCTGATTATCAAATGTCGGCATTTCTTATGGCAGTTTATTTTAATGATATGGCAAAGGAAGAATTGTTAAAATTTACAATGCTGATGAGAGATTCTGGAGATGTTATAAAGTTTGATGAAATAAACAGATTTTTAGTGGACAAGCACAGTACCGGTGGAGTTGGGGACAAGGTTACCGCTGTACTTTCTCCAATCTTATCTGCACTTGGAATGGGAAATGTAAAATTGTCTGGAAAAGGGCTTGGACATACTGGGGGAACGATTGATAAATTTGAATCAATTGAAGGATTTAAATTTTCGACTGCAAAAGATGAACTTGTGAAAATTGCCAATAAGACAGGAATTGGGCTTATGGGCTACAGTGATAAAATTGTCCCGCTTGATAAAAAATTATATTCTTTACGTGATGTTACGGCGACTGTGCCAAGTATTCCTCTAATTGCAAGCAGTATTATGAGCAAAAAGCTGGCAATTCATTCAGATGTTATAATTCTTGATGTAAAGGTTGGGGATGGAGCTTTTATGAAAAATTTGGAGCAGGCTGAAAAATTGGCAAAAAGAATGATTGAGATAGGAAAAGGAGCTGGCAGAAAAGTAAGAGTTGTGTTAAGCAATATGGATGAGCCATTGGGATATGCTGTGGGAAATGCGAATGAAATTATTGAAGCGATAGAATTTCTGAAAGGAAATTATGCAGATGATTTAAAAGAAGTTGTTTATACAATTGTAAGTTTGACATTAATAGAAAAAGGCGAAATAAGAGAACTGGAAGAAGGAAAGGAAAAAATTGATGAAGTGATAAAAAATGGAAGTGCATTGAAAATTTTAGGTGAATTTATTGAAACGAGTGGCGGGAATAAAGAGCTTGTAAATAATTATGATTTATTGCCAAAAGCAAAATCTGTAATGGAAATTTTTTCTAAAAAAGAAGGATATGTGAAAAAAATAAAAACAGAAAAAATTGGAAAAGCGGCAATGATTATAGGTGCTGGACGTGCAAAAAAAGGAGATGGAATTGACCATTCAGTCGGAATAAATATTTTTAAAAAAGTGGGAGAAAAGATAACTAGAAATGAAAAAATAGCTGAAATTTACTATAATAATAATGAAAATGTGGAAGAGGCTAAAAATATGATTTTGGAGGCATTTGTTTTGACTGGGGAAAAAGTTGGAAAACAAAAAGCTGTTTTAAAAATTATGTAATAATAGATAACAATAACTTGATATTTTTTGTTTATGGCAAGGGGTCTTGACCCCTTGCTGATGATATTTATTTTATTATACTAATTTTTTTCCGCATTCAGGACAAAATTTTGCTCCATTTGTTTTTGTTCCGCATTCAGGGCAGAATTTTGGTGGAGTGGCATCAGATGATGCTGAAGATTGATTTTGAGGTGATGGTTGTGGCTGCTGATTTTGGTTATTTTGATTTTGCATTTGGTTCATCATTTGCTGTCCCATCATCATTCCCATTTGCATTCCAGCCATATTGCTTGCCATATTTCCACCTGAAGAATTATTTCCCATAGAATCAGCCATAGCCATTTGAGTGTATCTGTTTACATCGCCAACCATGCTTTGTCCTGCGGCTTTTTCTTGCATTCGCTTGATTTCTTCAGGATAATTGAAGCTGGAAACTGAGAAGCTTGGAACACAAAGTCCTATTTTTCTCATCTCCATATCCAGATCCTGTCTTATTCCAGCACTTATTTCAAATGAATTCATTTGAAGATTGAACATATCTTTTCCTTCTCTTGAGATCCATTTCATAAGCAGCTGATCCAGCATTGAAAGTACACGTTCCTTCACATCGTCAATATAAAATTGCTGCTTGATTCCAGCAATTTTGTCAATAAGAACATTGTAATCATCAATTCTGCAAGCCATTGTACCGAAAGCACGGATTGGCATTCCTCCAGGAAGTCCTGCTGCAGGAATATTGACAGCATTTTTAGTTCCCCATTTTACGGTAACTTCTTTTGTATTGATAAACAGCACTTCAGCTCTTATTCCAGAATTAAATCCAAATTTAAAGCCTTTTAATGTGGATAGAAACGGAATAATTTGAGATTCGATGTCGTATCTTCCGTCATCTACAAAAACTCCTTCCACTTTGCCGTTATAGAGAAATATTGCATCCTGTCCAGGTTTTATAATAAGTTTTGAACCTTTTTTAATTTCTTTGTTCGACCATTTCCAAAATAGCATATCATCGTTAAATTCTTCCCATTCAATTACATTTGCAAATTGATTACCAAATAATCCCATAGTTAATTTCTCCTTCTCCTATTCTAGTCCCATTTCCTTTTTCATTCTTTCAAGTTCGTCGTCAACAGCTGAAGATGTTTCTGATGAATTATCATCGTATTTTTTCATTAAATCGTCAATTCCATCACTTTTTGGCGTATTTAATTCCATTTTTGCATTTGCTTCGTCAATCATTTTGTTGGCTTTTTCTTCCATTGCATTAAAGGCTGAAACATTTCCGTTTGCTCCTGCACCTGAAAGAGAACTTATTCTTTCACTAGTTTTTGCCATTTTCATTTTTGCTTTGATTTCACTTCGTTTTGCAGATAATGTCTGAATATCTTTTGCAAGTTTATCGTGCATTTCACGCATTTTTAAAGCATTTTGTGCTGCAACTTCTTTATCATTGTTAAGTGATTCTAATTTAGTTTGAAGAGTTGCTTTTTTTTCAAGAAATAATTTTGCATCGCCTTCATTTCCTGATTTTAATGCTTTTCTTGCATAGTTATCCATTCTTTTTATTTCATCTTCACATTCTATGACTTTTCTTTTTGCAGCGCTTTCTTGAGCCATAACTGCGGCTGTTTCTGATTTTACACTGTTAAGATCTCTCTCCATGTTTCTCACATACTGATCTATCATTTTTTCAGGATTTTCCATTTTGTCCAATAATGAGTTGATATTTGCCGACATAATGTCTTTAAATCTCCCTAAAATACTAGCCATTTTTCTTCCTCCTAATTTTTATTTATTTTTACACATAAAAAAATCTCCTTATCAGTAAAAGTGTAACCTTATATTTTTATTTTGTCAATAGCAGTATAATCAAAATTAAAAAATATGATAAATTTTTAGTAAAAATAAAAGAATATTTTTTGAATGAATAGACAAAAATTACAATAAATGGTATAATAAATGAGTTTTATATTAAAACTTTGGGAGTATAAATATAGTGAAAAAAATAGTTATAAATAAACGTAAAAACGTAATGCTTGTTATGACTTGCATTATTTTTATGATGACATATTCAAGTCTTTTGGGAACACCTGGATTTAGTCATAAATTAAATATTTTTGTGGATGAAAACAATTTATCACATGAAGATATTAAAGATTTAATTGTAAAAATCAATAAAATTGAAAGTCAAAATAATAAAAGATTGACACAGGAATTGAAGAAGATTGGGAAAAGGAAGGAAAAGGAAAAGCAGGGGGGGACTTTCTTTTTGTCATTAGAAAAGAATCAGAATATTATTTTTTCTAAAAATAGTGATAAAATTTTTAAAAATGTTGGAGATATATGTGTTCTTTTGATGAAAAAGGATGAAAATAATTTGAGAACACGGGAATAGAAACCAAATATTTTATGATTTATAGTTTTGAAAAATTAATATACAGAAGGGAAAATTAAAAATATGTTAAAAAAAATAAAAGATAAAATATTTGGTACATCAGATGAGAGAGAAATTAAGAAAATGAGAAAATTGGTGAATAAAATTAATGAAATTGAGCCACTTTTTGAAAAAATGACAGATGAGCAGTTGCAGCATAAGACAGTAGAATTTAAAGAAAGATTGGAAAAGGAGACGCTTGATGATATATTGGTGGAAGCGTTTGCAACAGTGAGGGAAGCTTCCAAGAGAATTGTAGGATTGCGTCATTATGATGTTCAGCTTATTGGAGGAATGATTCTGCATAAAGGATGTATTTCAGAAATGAAAACAGGGGAAGGAAAGACTCTGATGGCGACACTTCCAATTTATTTAAACGCATTGCCAGGTAAAGGAGTGCACGTTGTAACAGTTAATGACTATCTTGCGAAACGGGATAGGGATATTATGGCAGGACTTTTTGAATTTTTGGGACTGACTTCTGGAGTTGTTGTTGGAAATATAACACCTGAACAAAGAAAAGCCGCTTATAATTGTGATATTACTTATGGGACAAATAATGAATTTGGATTTGATTATCTAAGAGATAATATGGTTGGAGAACTTAGTGAAAAAGTGCAAAGAGGACATAATTATGTTATTGTCGATGAGGTTGACTCGATTTTAATTGATGAGGCAAGAACACCGCTTATTATTTCAGGAGCAGCTGAAGAAACTACAGAATGGTACAATACTTTTGCTGAAGTTGCGAAAAGATTGAAAAGAAGTTACAAGACAGAAGAAATTAAAGATAAGAAAAATACTGTAATACCTGATGAGGACTGGGAAGATTATGAAGTTGACGAAAAATCTCACACTGTAACAATTACAGATAAAGGGATTAAAAACGTTGAGAAAATATTAAAAATTGATAATTTATATTCACCAGAATATGTAGAACTTACTCACTTTTTAACACAAGCATTAAAAGCAAAAGAATTATTTAAATTGGATAGGGATTACATTATCAATGATGACAATGAAGTTATCATAGTAGATGAGTTTACTGGACGTCTTATGGAAGGAAGACGTTATTCAGACGGATTGCATCAGGCGATAGAAGCTAAGGAAAAACTGGAAGTTGCTGGAGAAAATCAGACTCTTGCGACAATTACGTTACAAAATTATTTCAGAATGTATGAAAAATTATCAGGAATGACGGGAACTGCAAAAACAGAAGAAGATGAATTTAAACAAATTTACAGTTTAAAAGTTATTGTTGTGCCTACAAATAAACCTGTTGCCAGAGTTGATTTGCCAGATGTAATTTATATGAATAAAAAAGCTAAATACAAAGCAATTGCAAGAAAAATTGAAGAACTTTATCATAAAGGGCAGCCTGTCCTTGTTGGTACAGCTTCAATTCAGCATTCAGAAGAAGTTTCCGCATTACTTAAAAAGGCAAAAATTCCACACGAAATATTAAATGCAAAACATCATGAAAGGGAAGCTGAAATTATTGCACAAGCTGGGCGTTTCAAGACTGTAACAATTGCAACAAATATGGCAGGACGTGGAACGGATATAAAACTTGGAGGAGATCCAGAGTCATTTGCCACAAAAGTTGCAGTAAAAGGAACACCTGAATATGAAGATGTTTATAGGGCATATGTAAAAGAATGCGAAGAAGACAAGCAAAAAGTTCTTAAGGCTGGTGGATTATTTATTCTGGGAACAGAAAGACATGAAAGCAGACGTATTGACAATCAGTTAAGGGGGCGTGCAGGACGTCAAGGGGATCCAGGAACATCGGAATTTTATTTGTCACTTGATGATGACTTGATGAGATTGTTTGGTGGAGATAGACTGAAAAGCATGATGAAAATGCTAAAAATTGATGAGGATGAAGAAATTCGTCATAAACAAATTAGTAAATCAGTTGAAAATGCACAAAAACGTATTGAAAGTAGAAACTTTTCATCAAGAAAGAGTCTTATTGAATATGATGATGTGAATAATACTCAAAGAGAAGTTATATATGAACAAAGGGATGCCATCTTGAAAAATGAAAACTTGAAAGAATTAATTGTAAATATGATTTCAGATACTGTAGATGATATTGTAAATTCTGCTTATGTTGGTGAAGGTAAAGGGGAAAAAGACTTTAATTTATTGTCTGATAAACTTCAAGAAATATTTGAATATGAAATTTCGGAAGATTTTGAAAATGCAAGTGCAAATGAAATTTCAGATAAAGTTTATAATGACTTGGTAAAAAGTTATGATGAAAAAGAGAAAGCTATTGGAAAAGAAATTTTTAGAAGAATTGAAAGATATATTATGCTAGAAGTGCTAGATTCCAAATGGCGACAACATTTGAAGGATCTGACAGAATTGCGTGAAGGGATAAGATTACGTTCTTATGGGCAAAGAAATCCTATTCATGATTATAAAATTGTAGGTTATGATATTTATAATGAAATGATTGATGCTATAAAACGTGAAACAAGCTCATTTATCTTAAAATTAAGAGTTCGTAGTGAAGAAGATACAAGTAACTTGACACATGAAGAAGTTTCAAATGTCAGATATGAACATAATGAAAATGAAATGATAGGTGATGATGTCTCTGATAGAACACCAGTTGAACCACAGCGTCGACTTTCAAGAAGAGAAAGAAGGGAACGTGAAAGACGGAATGTTTAATTAATAAATTTTGTAGGAATGAAGGCTGCTAATTAGATAAGGCAGTCTTTTGTTTAATTGATATTATAAAATGAAAAATTTTACAGTCTTGAAAAATAATTGAAAAATTGGTATTATATAATATAAAATAAAAGAAATAAATATGAATATTTATGATAAAATATTAGAAAAGGAGATGGGAAAGGAAATTTGATGAATAAAAGGGAAATTGGGCTTAAATATGAGAATGTAGCAAAAAAATATTTAATTTTACAGGGGCTTATATTTATTGGAAGTAATTTTCATACCAGGTTTGGAGAAATTGATTTGATTTTTTTTGAGAAGAATAGTCAGACACTGGTGTTTGTGGAAGTTAAATATAGAAAAAATGATTTTTTTGGCTCGGCGGTTGAAATGGTGACTGAAGAGAAGCGAAATAAAATTCTTGCTAGTTCACAAACTTATCTTTTGAAAAAAAATTGGAATAAAAATGTAAGGTATGACATTATTGGAATAAATGGAAGCTTTAGTAATATTGAATGGTTAAAAAATGCGTTTTGAGGTGGTTGTATGAGAAATGATGAAAAATGCTTCAAATGTGGAATGGAAATGTTTGAAATAAAAAAAGTGGCAATTCCGACAAAAAAAGTGATTGGAACGAAGATTGCCATTGATACATTTTATCTTAAGATATGTAAAAATTGTGGATATACAGAAATGTACTCAACTAAAATAATTCAAAAAGTTGAAGATCCAGTTTGATACAGTGAAAATTTTTAAGGAAATAATATTTAATTTTAAGGGAATTTTGTTTAGAAATAAGGATATAATTTCTGGGGAGGAATTAGTTGAGTACGGTATTGTGTCAGAAGATACGAAAAATATTCTTAAAAATCTAAAAAAATTGAGAAAATTAAATAACATCTATTATATTTGGGATTATAATAATGAGTTTAAAAGACTTATTTATTCATATAAATATAATAGAAAAAAAATTATGGCAAAATTAATTGCTGAATTGATAAGAGATGAATTTTATTATGTTCTAAAAAGAGAAAAAATTAATTTGGTTGTGAGCGTTCCTGTTAGCAGAAAAAGGAAAAATGAGAGAGGATACAATCAGGTTGATGAAATTTTAAGTTGTCTAAAAGTTAGCTATGTTTGTTTGGAAAGAGCTAAAAATACTAAAAAGATGTCTGAAATTCTGAATGAAGAGGAAAGAGAAAAAAATATAAAGGGAGCTTTTAAAATATCCCGGAATATTGATTTTAAAAATAAAAGAATTTTAATACTGGATGATATTGTAACAACGGGTGCAACACTTCGTGAAATAAAAAATAGCATTTTAGAGCAATTTGACAGGAGCAGGAATAAAAATTTTGGAAATGATATAAATGAAAAAGATAATGGTATAAAAATTATTGTTTTTTGTCTGGCTGCAGCTAGAGAAATTAAAATAAATAGAGGAGAAATATGAGTTTATTCAAATTGAAGATGAAAATATTACTGTTTTTAGTAGGTTCAATTGTTTCATTTTCTGGACAAGAAAAGAATTCTCAAATGAATAAAGCAAGTATTGATTTAAGTAATCATGAAAATTATTTAATTAGTGCAAAAGCTAATTCTGGAGATGGAGAAGAGAATAGCAGTAATAATAATGATAATACAGATGAATCAAAAAATACCGCTAAGGCAAATGAAACACTTAAATATAGCCAGAGAAATGATGGAATTATTGATTTGGAAGCATTGGTTCACGAGGAAAATTCTGAGTTTAGGGTAGCTAATGGAAATAATGTGAAAATTATGTTGAGAACCAAAAATAACGATGTCTATTCTGCAGAAGTTGTTTACAATGGTGGAAAAAAAATGATGCATGGAATTGGAAATTACGGAGGGAATGAAATCTTTATGGCAGAAGTTCCAAACAGCATTTCAAATTATTATTTTGTTCTTACAGATGAAAAGACAAAGTACTACATGGGGAGAAATATTTCAAAAGATCTTAAAAACGTAAATAAATTTGAATATTCACGTCCTGGCAAGTTGACACATATTCCCGAATGGGCAAAAGGTTCTGTTGGATACCAGATTTATATTGATTCATTTAGAAACGGAGATGTTGATAATGACGCAATTTTTAATGAATTTGGGACAGATGACTTTTCAGAGCCTACTGGAGAAATACGTTCAGGAACATCTAAAAGGGATTTAGTTATAGCATATTGGGGCGGGAATGAGAAACCGCAATTTTCATTAAATGAATGGAATAGTAATTATGAGGAAAAAAGTGAATGGGAAGAAAATACATTAAATGATGTGCAGAATTATACACGTTATTACGGTGGAGATTTGGAAGGAATCATTGAAAAGTTAGATTATATTAAAAATTTAGGTGTAGAATATATAATTTTGTCATCACCATTCTATTCGCTTTCAAACCATAAATATGATACAATCTATTTTAATCACGTTGACCCATATTTTGGAAGTATGGAGCAGACTGGAACAGTAAAAGGGCTTGATATACAGGCAAAAGTTCACAATAATAATGGAGATATGGAACTAAATTTGCTTATTTTTAATCCTGAAACAGATAGAAATTTGCTTGATGAAGATTTGCGAGATACAAGAACGTGGGTTTGGACAGATTCCGATCTGCAATTAGCAAGTCTTGTGAAAATAGCTCACCAGAAAGGTCTGAAAGTAGTTTTGGAAGTGGCTCCAGATATTACTTCAAACAGATTTTTTGCCATAAATAATAAGGAATTTTCGAACTGGTATATGAAAGATACTGTGTTGGATTTAAGCAATCCTGAAGTTAGAAATTATTTTGAAAATTCAATGAAAAAATGGGTTTTAGGGCCTGATGAAAAATTTAAACAGGAAATATATGATGATGGAATTGATGGAATCCGTTATGTTTATTATGATGAAAAGAATAAGGAATACATTGCAAGTATCACTGAAAATTTGAAAAAATATAAGCCTGATTTGTTAATTACGGGAGAAATTTCAAATAATATTACAAAAGATATTGAAGATGGAGTTTATGACAGTGGTGCAGATTACAACATTGTCAACAATATTATAAAATATACTGTGAATACGAATCCAAATTATCGTATTAACGGAGTAGAATTTGCAACAAAATTAAATGAAATCTACAATAAATATTCAAGTGCCCGTTTTAATATGACACAAGTGTTTATTGGTTCTCTTGACACAGATAGAATTTTTAGCGGAATGATAAATCCAAACAGAGTTTATGACAGAAACAACCAGTCGGATCAGGGATACCTGAATATTCGACCTGATTTATACGATGGAACGGCAGTAAGTAAGCTAAAAAGAGTAGTTTCAATGCAAATGATGTTGCCTGCGACACCAGTCATCTATTATGGGGATGAGAAAGGAATGTGGGGAGCAGATTCGCCACGGAATAGAAAACCGATGTTATGGGAAGATTACGATCCTTATGAGCCAGAAACTGATAATATTAGTAAATACATGAATAGACTTAGAAATTTTCCAAATTCTGTTGAAGTGAATGAAGTGCAAAAATGGATTTCATACCCTGTAAACAGTAATTCTGATATTGAAAATCATTACAGGGCATTACTAAAAATAAGAAAAGAACATAAAAATTTATTTAAAAATGGAAAGTTAAGAATCCTAGAAGTTTATAGCGATCCAAAAACGAAAGAGCGTATTGATTCAGAGATAACAGCCTATTTAGCTGATCAGAACAGACGTGCAAAACTGTATCAAGGACGTGATTTCACACCTGCGAGACCAAATACGGACTTTATTTCTTATGAAATTTCTAACGAAAATGAGTCAATAATAGTTGTAGTAAATAACGGAGCTGATGAATACCCATTATCACTTCAAGTACCAAAATTATTTGGATTTTACCGAAATCAGTTAAATTTAAAAGAAAATTATGCAATTTCAGATAAAAAAATTCAAATTAATGTAAAACCATATGAAGTAAAAGTTTTATATAGTAATGCAAAAAATATGTTTGATTCGTTTAGACAAAATAAAAATTAAAAATGTAAGGGGCAAAAAGCCCCTTTTTAAAACGTAAATTATAAAATGATAGAAAAAGGAAGATAAAATGATACAAAATTCTAAAATTGGAACATTAGAAGTAGTTACTGGAAGCATGTTTTCTGGGAAAAGTGAGGAACTTATAAGAAGACTTAGAAGGGCTGAGTATGCAAAGCAGAAAATAGTGGCATTTAAGCATGCCATTGATAACAGATATGGGGAAGATGGAGTATTTTCACATGGGAATGACAGTTTTAGGGCTTATCCTGTGAGCGATGTTTCCCAGATGGAAGAAATTATGGAAAAAAATGTTGATGCGGAAGTGATTGGAATTGATGAAATACAGTTTTTTGGAGAAAAAGTTGTTGATTTTTGTAAAAAATATGTGGAATATGGGAAAAGGGTAATTGTCGCTGGGCTGGATATGAGCTTTAGAGCTGAACCTTACGAGCCTGTGCCAGAACTGATGAGCATTGCTGATCAAGTTGACAAGCTGCATGCAATTTGTACAGTCTGTGGAAAGCCTGCTTATGCGAGCCAGCGTCTTATAAATGGAGAGCCTGCGTATTATGACGATCCACTGGTTATGGTTGGTGCAAATGAAAATTATGAGGCAAGATGCCGAAGACATCACATTGTAAGGCATAGAAGCGATAAAAAAGGGGAAATATATTTTATAGTTGGAACTGAAATTAACGTTGGCAAGAAATTTGTTGAAAAAATGTATGAAAAGCAGCTAGTTGACAAGAAAAAAATAGAAAGTATTGTTATAAAAGGGCAAATGGATGAAAATGAAAAAAGTGATTTAATAAAATTGCGTGAAAAAATAAATTTGGCATTAGTTGAAAATGACTATATCTTTGTCAGAATTACTGGCGGACTTTTGTTAAAGCT
>CAUUWI010000044.1:0-12188 GCA_963548925.1 uncultured Leptotrichia sp.
ATTATTTATATTTATTTCTGCCCAGCATCGCATTTTTCAATTCACCTTCTAAATTCATCTTTTTATTTATTTTTTTAATATACATATATCAATACACTTTTTTCAATTAAACTAAAACCTTATCTTTTTCATCATATCCATTTACTGTCTTACCGGAACTTTTTATAACATCTTTAGCTTTTGGCTCATTTTTACCTTTTTTCATTATATAAACCAAAGGACTTGCTACAAATACTGATGAATAAGTTCCGACAAGCATTCCTATAAATAGAGTCATACTAAATGTCTTTAATGTGCTTCCACCAAGAATGAGCAATACAATTACAGAAAATAATGTAGTTACTGATGTATAGATTGATCTTGTAAATACTTGATTTATAGATTTTTCTATTACTTCTCCAAACGACAATGTAACTTTATTTCTGCCTTCCCTGTTCTTTTTAATATTTTCACGAATTCTATCAAATACAACGATTGTATCGTTAATGGAGTATCCTAAAATTGTAAGAATTGCCGCAATAAATGGCGTATCTATCTCGTATCTAAGCATTGCGATAACTCCAAAGGCAATAAGAACATCATGAACTAATGCCACAATTCCTGCCACCGCATAAATAAACTCAAATCTTACCGTAATATAAATAATAATTAAAATACTTCCAATTAACAATGCCTGAATTGCATTTGCCGTCAATTCCTTACCGATTACTGCACCTACAGTTTCATTTTTCACAACTTCGTATTTTCCAGTTTTTTGACTCAATTCTGACATTACTTTTGTTTTTTGTGTATTATTTAATTGCTCAGTTCTTATGATAACTGTGTTGTCTGTATCTGAAAACTGGACCCTTTTAGCTTTCATTTGCGGAATTTCTCCAACTAGACTTCCTAATGTGCTATTTACTGCATTCTGATCAATTTTTTTCTCATATTTTAGCTGTAACAATTCTCCACCTTTAAAATCCACACCTAGATTCAGTTTTAATACAAACAGTGAAATTAATGAAATTACAACCATTAATGTTGAAATTCCCAGATAAAGTTTTCTATTTTGTATTACTTTTAAATTAATCTTCATTCAAAGCTCCTTTCCAGAACAGTTGCTCCCTTTTTATATTAAATGTTTTTATAAGTAATTTTAATATTACTTTTGAAACAAATACTCCTGTAATTACCGTAGCAACTACCCCAAGTGCCAATGTTACTGCAAATCCTTTAATTGGCCCAGTTCCAAAGAAAAATAGCACCGTTGCAACAAGTAATGTTGTTATATTTCCATCAATTATCGCAGGAAAGGCATTTTCATATCCTTTTTCCACGGCATCATGCAGTGATTCTCCAAGCCGCAGTTCCTCCTTTATTCTCTCATAAGTAATTACATTCGAGTCAACCGCCATTCCTAATGTTAAGATAAATCCAGCAATTCCCGGAAGTGTCAAAGCCGCACCAATACCGCTAAGTAGTCCTAAAACTAGAACTCCATTTATTAATAATGCAATATCTGCAACAATTCCCGGCAGTTTATAAATCGCAATCATAAACACTGAAATTACACCCATTGCAATTAATCCGGCAATTCCAGTCTGTTTTATCGAATCCACACCAAGTGTCGCTCCAACTGTTCTATTTTCAACAATTTTAATTTCCACAGGCAATGCCCCTGATTTTAATAGATTTGCAAGGTTATTTGCTTCTTCCATTGAAAATCTTCCAGTTATAATTCCACTTCCACCGTTAATTTCGCTATTAATTGTAGGTGCTGACTGTTCCTTGTTATCAAGCATTATCGCCAATTGTTTCCCAATATTTTCCCTTGTAATCTTGGCAAAAGTATTTGCCCCTTGTGAATTTAACTCAAAACTTACAGACGGCATCCCAACCTGATCTCTTGAAACTCCTGCTGATTTTAATGCGGAACCTTCCAATAGAACAGGCCCATAAGAACCATCCTTGTTTTTTATCCTAAATTCCAGCTTTGCTGTCGTACCAATCAGTTCAATAGCCTTTTGAGGATCTTTTATCCCCGCAAGCTCTACTATCAGTTTATCATTTCCACTAAGCTGAATAACAGGCTCAGCTACCCCAATACTATTTACCCGTCTTTCAATAATATTTCTAACCTTACTCATTGTATCAGGCTCAATTTTCCCTTGTGCCTGCAATACAACTGATGTTCCACCACGTAAATCAAGTCCCAGTTTTACTTTGTTAAAGTACAAAATAATAGCTGGAACAAAAATTACCAAAAGTAACCAAACATAATGTGATTTTTTATTCTGCATTTTTTCATCCTTTCTTTTTTTATTTAAATATCTATTCTTATAACTATGTTTAATATATTTTAAAATAAATATATTTTTATTACTTTTTAAGTTTTATTTATTTTTAAGTTTATTTAAGCAAGGACATCAAACGCCATGTCCTTGCATCCCGGCTTTACGCAAAACTTTCTTATAAAAGAAAAATAGAACTCGCTTTTCAATTTCAATTATTTTTAATATAAATAATTAAATATATTTCAAGATTTATTCCAAAAGCTCAAACAGCTATTTTTCTTTTAACGAAATTTTGCTTATTTTAAAATACATCAATGCTTATAATAAAATTTAATTGTTATTCTAATTAAAAATTTTATATTTAGACTTTTTAAGGCAATGTATCAAGATATTTTTGCAAAATTATTGACGCTGCAACCATATCTACTACTTTTCTACGTTCTTTTCCATTCTTTTTGGAATAGTTCTTTAGATAATGTTCAGCCTCTGTTGTCGTGTAACGCTCATCCATAAAGATAATCTGAATATTTGGAATATTCTTTTTCAATTCTTCCACAAATTCCTCCACTTTTTCCACCTGGCGCTTTTTCGTGCCGTCAAGGCTTTTTGGCATTCCCACTACAACTTTTTTTGTGCCTTCATCATCCAGTATTTCCTTTATTCTTTCAACGGGATTTGTCTTTGTCCTGTCGATTACTTCGAGAGCAGTCGCTAAAATTCCCAAAGGATCACATTTTGCAACTCCAATTCTGACATCTCCCACATCTAATCCAATAAATTTTTTCATTTTTTATTTCTCATTTCTTAAATATTCCACAACAAGTTTAATATTTTATAATTTAAAAAATCAATTTTCAAAGCAAATTATTCAAATCAATTTTTTTAAAAATTTCAACTAAATCAAAATAAGCCACTATTATAATTTTTCAGTTACAAATTCAAAGGCTTTTTCAACAGCTTCTTTTACAGCACTTCCATCTTTTCCACCAGCCTGTGCAAAGTCAGGACGTCCTCCACCGTTCCCGCCAGCAACCTGCGCTGCAACTTTTACTATTTCTCCAGCTTTTACTTTTGAAATCAGGTCTTTTGTAACTCCGACTACAAAAATTGCCTTTCCATTGTTATTTGTTCCCAAAATAATGATTCCAGACTGCATTTTTTCTTTTCCCCTGTCTACAATCTCTTTCAGCTCATCAACATTTTTATCTTCAAATGAAGTTTTTAACACTTTTACGTCATTTACTGCTTTAACGTTTTCAAGCATTTCATTAATTTCGTATTTTACAAGTTTTGTCTGCATTTCTTCATGCACTTTCACTGCGGCTCTCATATCTCCAATATATTTTTCTATAATATCTACGACATTTTTTTCATCTGTCCTGAAAATATCAGATATTTCCTTTATCTTGTCTTCAAGCCTGTTTACATAATTTAAGCTCTTATGTCCAGTTGTGGCTGTAATTCTACGTGTTCCTGAAGCAATCCCGCTTTCAGACTCGATATTGAATAATCCGATTTCTCCAGTCGATTTAACGTGCGTTCCTCCGCAAAGTTCAATGGAATATCCGTCAATTTCAACAACACGAACTATATCTCCGTATTTATCCGAGAAAAGTGCCATTGCTCCTCTTGCTTTTGCATCTTCAATATTTTCATAATTAATTTTTACCTGTAAATTTGATAAAATAATGTCATTTACACCTTTTTCAATTTTTTCAATCATTTCTGGACTAATTGCCTCGTAATGTGAAAAGTCAAATCTTAATTTTTCATCATCCACAAGCGATCCAGACTGCTCAACATGTGTTCCAAGATTTTCTCTTAAAACTTTGTGTAAAATATGTGTAGCCGTATGATTTCTCTGAATATCCTTTCTACGATTTACATCAATTTGCATTTTCACTTCCACGCCTACAGCTGGAGCGATTCCCCTTATGATTTCAACCTGATGAATAAAGACATCATGTTTTTTAACCACATTTACAACTCTTCCTTCAAATTCTCCAGAAGTAATAATTCCCGTATCAGCAACTTGCCCTCCAGATTCAGCATAAAACGGCGTTTTGTCAAATATCATCTCGTATCCTGAAATTCCTTCACTTTTGGCAATATGTAAAAGCGTGCTTTCTTCCTCAAAATTTTGCAAATATCCAGTAAATTCGGTTTTTCCGTGTTTTTCAAAAAACTCGTCTATAAATTCATCTTTTATCATGTCAGAAATTGTCGTTCTGCTGTCCTTTGAACGTTGCACCTGCTCTGCCAGCTTTTTCTCAAATTCTTCTTCCGATGCTTCAAATCCTTGATTTTCCAAAATCAATTTTGTAAGTTCAAATGGGAATCCAAAAGTGTCATACAGTTTGAAAGTCAGTTCGGCTGGCAATTCCTTCTGATCTGTTCCCTTTAAGTTCTGGATTTCCTCTTCCAGCATTTCAGTTCCATTTTTCAAAGTTGTTGCAAATCTTTCCTCTTCCAGCCTTATAACTTTTTCAATGTATTCCTGTTTTTCAGCCAGTTCTGGATATGCTTCATTCATTGTTTCAAGAACATAAGGCACTAATTTATAGAGAAATATATCTTCTTTTTCAAAAACCTTCTGTTTTGCGGCGCTTCCAGCTCCAAAGGCACGTCTTATAATTTTTCTTAAAATATATCCACGCCCTTCGTTTGACGGCAATACTCCATCTCCAATCAAAAATACTGAGGCTCTTACGTGATCGGCAATAATTTTTATTGCTTCATCATTTTCATTTCCTTGAATTTCAAGTACAGATTTTATCCCTTTTATAATATTTGTAAACAAATCAGTATCAAAATTGTTATCCTTGTTTTGCACAACAGAAGCAATTCTTTCAAGCCCTGCCCCTGTGTCAATATTTTTTTCTGGAAGTGGCACAAGTGAACCATCTTCAAGTCTGTTCCATTCAGTAAATACCAGATTCCAGATTTCTAAAAATCTATCTCCGTCATCTCCCGGCTTTCTGTCAGCTTCTTCGTTATTTTTCCCCATATTCTGAGTATCGTAATAAATCTCGCTACAAGGCCCGCAAGATCCCACAGGTCCTGCTGCCCACCAGTTGTCCTCTTCTCCAAGCTTAACAATTCTTTCTGCTGGCACTCCAATTTCCTTGTTCCAGATCTCATAAGCCTCGTCATCTGTCTTGTACACAGACACCCAAAGTCTGTCCTCTTCCAATTTCAATACTTTCGTTATATATTCCCAAGACCATTCGATAGCTTCCTTTTTAAAATAATCTCCAAATGAGAAATTACCTAACATTTCAAAAAACGTATGATGTCTAGGTGTTCTTCCTACATTTTCCAAGTCATTAGTCCTAATACATTTCTGATAAGTAGTAATCCTGTCAAACGGAGCCTCCTTTTCCCCCAAGAAAAACGGTTTAAACGGCACCATTCCCGCCACAGTCAACAATAAACTCTTATCATCTGGTATAAGCGATGCACTCTCAAAATGTTTATGCTCTTTCGATTTAAAAAAATCTACAAAACTTTTTCTTATTTCATTTCCTGTCATTATTTGTTTGAGATTGTTAAAACAATCTCGCTCCTTTCCTATTGTATCTTTATTTTATTATTGTAAAATTATTATTTTTAACTTCCTAATCTAACTTGAAATTATCTCCTAGATACACTCTTCTAGCTGTTTCATCATTAGCGATTTGCTGTCCCGTTCCTGCAATCAGAATAGTCCCTTCTGCCATTATATACGCTCTTTCTGTAATTCTCAATGTTTCACGTACGTTATGATCGGTAATTAGTATTCCAAGTCCACGTTCCTTTAATTGTATTATTATATTCTGAATGTCCTCAACTGCGATTGGATCTACTCCCGCAAAAGGCTCATCAAGCAGTATAAAGTCTGGATTTGTAGAAATAGTTCTAGCAATTTCCACACGTCTGCGTTCCCCTCCAGAAAGTGCATATCCCAAACTTTTTGCAACATGGGATAATTTAAATTCTTCAATTAAATTCTGCATTGTAGCGATTCTTTCTTTTTTATCTACTCCTCGCATTTCAAGAACTGACACAATATTTTCTTCCACAGTCAAGTTTCTAAAAACTGATGCTTCCTGTGGCAAATAACCAAGCCCAAGCCTAGCTCTTTTATACATTGGTAAGTTCGTAATCTCCTGTCCATTGTACATAACTCTTCCATAGTTAGGTCTCACGATTCCTGTAATCATATAAAAAGTAGTCGTTTTTCCAGCTCCATTAGGTCCCAATAAGCCCACCACTTCACCTTTTTCCATAAATAGACTTACATTTTTTACAACTTCTCTGTTTTTATATATTTTTTTTAAACTATCGGCTTCTATACTAATTTTTCTAGCCATTTCTTCTCCTATTTCAACATTATCATTTAAATAACTTTAACTTCACTAAAATTATTACTTCGCTATATTATAAATCATTTTTACTTTTTTTTCTACTTTTTTTTAAAATTTGAATAAACTTAAAAAATTTATTCTGCCCATATAGTGAAAATGACTTGATTTTTATTGAAAAAAATGATAATATATTGTGTAATTTGCATATATTAAATTATATAGCATTTTATTTCATAAGTAAAAATTATTGAAAGGAGAAGTAAATGGCACACTCAAAATCATCTAAAAAAAGAGTTTTTATTGGTGAAAGAAATGCAGCTAGAAATAGAGCTATTAGAAGCAGAACTAAAACTTTCGTTAAAAAAGTACTTGCCGCTGTTGAAGCTAAAAATGTCGACGAAGCTAAATCAGCATTAAGTGAAGCATATAAAGAATTAGATAAAGCTGTAACAAAAGGTGTTCTTAAGAAAAACACTGCGTCAAGAAAAAAATCTAGACTAACATTAAAAGTTAATGCATTGGCAAATTAACTTTTTGCCATTGATTGATTTTAAAAAAATTTTTTTAAGATTAACAATTAATAAAATAAAAGACTATCCCAATATTTTCAAGATAGTCTTTTTTATATAAAATTTTATTTTTTTCTAAATAAAGAGCAAATTTCCATTATCAGTATTTCAACTCCAGTTTCCATCTCAATTTTTCCCGTCTTTATATCTTTCTCAGTTTTCCAGCATTGAAAAACTAAATTTTTTAAACTTTTATTTGTGTAATTCTTTTCTAATTCCATTTTTTTGAAAATAACATATGAATTTGGGATTCTGTTATTTGATTTAAAAAGTTCTTTTATCTCTTCAAACTGGATTTTAAAAGTGTTGTAATTTTTGCTAAAATTTATTCCTTTTAATTTTAATGAACTTATTTTATACATTGTTTCAAGTTCGCTATAAAGTGAATATAAAATTCCCATATATTCTTTTTTCTGCTCCAAATATTGCATTACATCTATTGGATTGTTTAATAATATATTTCGGGACATTTCATAAATCTGGTATTCTTTTTCAATAGATATTATTTTTTTTATTTTTTCAATATCAAATTTTTCACCATTCAGAAAAATTTTAATTTTTGCTACTTCACTTCTCACTTTAAACGGATTCTTTCCAATCATTTCAAGCAATATCGCAACATCTTTTCCGTTAATCTTCAGTTCTTCCTTTACATATTTCCTAATCTCCTCTTCCGTACTTTTCAAAAATAAAAAGACTTCTATACTTTTATTTTTCTTCATTTCATCTAATAATTTTTTTAATTTTATTCCAAATTTCCCGTCTTCTTTCTCATAATCAATAATAATTTTCTTATTTATAATTTCAAGATTTGTTATGTATTTTAAAATTTCCTCAATATTTTTCAGCTTTTCCGCTCTTTTTAACACAACCAGTTCCTGATTTGAAAATATCGAATTTATGTTTATTTTTTCTAAAAATTTTTCATTTTCTTTTAAGTCTACATCAAAAAAACTTTCACTAATCTCAGCATTTTCCTTCCTAATCTTTTCCAAAATTTCAAAATACTTAAATTCTCTCTGTTTTTTACCACCAATAAAATAAATCATTTACTTTTATTTCCTTACATCTTATTTATTAATTTTAATTTCTAAACAAAAGTGCATAAAGCCAGTATTTCTACCAGCTTTCTCCACCTCCCTCCGCCAGAGAAGCCTCCCTTACTTGAGAATCCACCTCCGCCAAAACTGTCCAATCGCATTGAAATATACCTGATAAATTCCATTTTTTCAAATACTGCATTATAAATCACATAATTAAACTCGTATCTATTTACACCATTTTCCACAAATCTGTCTGCAGAGCCACCTCTATATCTAATCCCTTCATCAAAAAGTTTTGTAGAATATTCTTCAGAAATACCATTTCTCTATATCGAATTCATTTTTATATAAGATTTGTAAATATCCATACCATTTTAACGTAACGGAATATCCCTGTAAATCCCATGCTTTACCGCACCGTCAAATTCGTAGTCAATCACTTCATTTACTGTCAAAGTCCCATTTTTATTCATCTGAACTGTAACTTCATAATTCGTTATTCTTTCAGCAATTAATGATTTTACACTTAAGAAAAACAATGTGAAAAATACAAAAAATTTAATTTTCGATTGCTAAAAATCTTCATAATAAGCCCTCTTCAAAAAATTCATTTAAACAAATTAAAATTTAACTTCTGGAGCTCTTTCTGCTCCTTCCACAGCATTAAAGAACTCAACCTTTTTGAATCCAAAAATTCCTCCAAAAATATTATTTGGGAAAGTTTCCACAAAAGTATTTCTATCTCTTGCTGTTCCGTTGTAATATTTTCTTGAACTTTGAATTTCTGTTTCTATTTGAGTTAATTGAGATTGTAGGCTTAAAAAGTTTTCGTTTGCTTTCAAGTCTGGATAATTTTCCTGTAACATCATTATTGATCTTAATGTTTTTGTCATTTCATTTTCAAGTTTTTGAATTTTTTCAATATTATCAATATTCTTTGTGTCAATCGATATCATCTGACTTCTCAATTTTACAACATTTTCCAGTGTTTCCTTTTCATGTGTCGCATACCCTTTAACAGTATTCACAAGATTAGGTATCAAATCCAATCTTTTTTGCAAATAAACACCTATTCCGCTCCATCCTTCTTCATTCAAATTCTTCAATATGACATACTTATTGTAAGTTATTATTGCCCCTATTAATAATGCTAATACTGTTACTGCTAAAATCCCTATAAAAATTAACACAATGCCCATAATTTCTTCTCCTCTTCTATTTTTTATTTTTATTTATTTTTCTTGCCATAAATCCAACTAATACTATCACAACAGCTCCTATAAAAACATTATAATAAATCGTGTAATCTCTTGGTTTTGAGATATTCTTCCTGTTTATTTTTTCCAACTTCCCTATTGAAACTTCATCCCGTTCCTTTATTGAATCGACAAATTCCGAAATATCGTATTCAGGCTTTTCCAACTTTTCATCTCCAAAAGTTATTTTATAATTTTTTCCTTCTGTCACTTTAAATACAATCCTATCTGGAACATAATTTCCTGTCAATTTTTTTATTTTCAATGGAAAATTATCCTTATTTCTTATTTCAATAATGATTTGCTCCAATTTAGGTATTTCTTCTAAATTTATCGTTAAATTTTTCTTTTTTCCAACTTTTGAAATAATCCCTTCACCATAAACATTATTTCCATCTCCCACAGAATAATTTCGCTGAAACTCATCTTCCGCATCCAGAATAATATTTTTTAACGGCAAGAACTTGCTCTTGATTTTCAAAATTGTATTTTTACCATTTTGTTCAACTTCATAGCCCAAATTAACTTTCACATTATTTTTATCCTGATTTTTCAAAGTTTCAATTGCATAAGGAACTTCCTTCCCATTCTTATCAATTATCCTTATATCCCCAAGATTATTTTTACTGTTCTCATAAATATCCTCTGTTAAAAAAAATTGCTTGTATGCCGACTTTCCTGTTATTTTTATAGTTTTAAAATACTGGCTGGAAAAAAGTTGAATAATTGTTATTAAAAATAAAAACAATATTATTTTATTTATTTTCTTCATTTTTCTCACCTTTCCCAAAATCCGTGTCACTCAAACTCTCTTTCACTTCCTGCTCCAACTTCTTCAAAGCCGTCTGATAAATATAGGAAGTTCCAATCAGAATAGCCCCCATACTAAAGTAAGCAATCAACTTATAGGAATTATCAAATCGTAAGAAATCCCATAAAAAACTTTTTGCCACAAAAAATATTCCTATTCCAAGCCCAATTCTTCTAACATTCCTACTTGGCACTCTAAATCCTTTCCAGACTAAATATCCACATAGTAACAGTCCAACTATATCCAAAGCCAGTCCAGCTCCTAAAAACAGCATATTTGACTGTTCGTATATTCGTAAAATAATATTTGCTACACAAAGGAAATATATTGATTCTCCGAGTATCCACAATGGTTTTTTCTCATTTTTTTTGAAAAAGCATAAATGAATATCATTTTTTGACACCATAAATAAATAGATATTTACAAAAACTAATAAAATTAAAGATAATGGATAATTTATCAGTATCTTTTCTTTTGATATATTCCAGAACCACCAAAAAAAATACAAGAAAAAATTAATCATATTTATGAACAGCAAATAAATTATTTCAATTATTACTAAAAATTTCAAACTAAAACTATCTTGTAATTTTTTTATTTTATAAGTTACCGTTCTCAGTATAAATATCACCGCCAACATACAAAGTAAAATCTCTTTACCATAATTTGTAAATCCTAGTTTTTGAGCAGTATTATAAACAACTTTATTTATAAAAAATATTGAATATGCAAAAATAAGATATTTAAATATTCTATTTAAAATCCTAACTTCCGTCTTGTAATTTTTTTGTTTTATCCAGAAGTAAAGCACAAATGAAAAAGATATTATCATCAAATCCTGAATATACACAAGTAAATATTTTTCTTCCCGCACAATTAAATTGCTTACCAGCGAAACTAGATAAATCGCAATTGTTCCATATCGCATTTCTTTATTTTTATATTTTCTATAAAAGAAATATAATAGTGCAGTTTCAGCACCCCATGCAACCACAACAAATTTTTCTGGCACAATTAACGGGATAATTAGGATAAAACTTCCTAATGCCACGATATAAAAGATTTTTGCAACTTTGTTGTCCTTGAGCCTGTCGCCAAAAAATCCGTAAATTATTCCGACTGTTCCAACTAATACCGCTTTTAGCCAGCTTGGCGTTGTCTTGTCAAACAGGCTGTAAATCAATGAAAATTTTATAATTAGATTTAAACTTAGAAATATATAGTCGATTATGTTGCTTTGACGATTTTCTTTTTTGTGTGAATTTAGGAAAATGAAACTGTATGCTGTTGTAAAAATTACAATGTAGAAAAATGCCGTAATCTTGTCATGAATGTTGTGATTCAAATAATAAACCAGCCCAACCATATTCACTATACCTGTAACAAATCCAAAAATCTTGCTGTATATCCAGTCCTTTTTCCAAGAAACTCCAAGCACAATTCCCTGCAAAATCAAAGAATATGCCAAAACATAATAAATCTGAACATTGCTTTTATTTACCCAAATATACGCTCCATAAGGCAAATATCCACCAATCAGCGACAATACTCCAATTACCTGACTGTCGTATCGCAATGAAAGAATCACAACCAGCCCTGTCAGTACTACTGATATAAAAAGTCCCGCTGTCATCGGATAAAGTTTGAGATAAAGCGTAGAAAGAAGCGTCGTCAAATAAAGAATCCCAATTCCGCCACCAATCAGCCCAACTGCAAAATGCTTTTTATTTTTTTGATAAAATTTTTCCCCAGTGAAAAGAAAAAATATCCCAAGCAAATACGAAGCCGAACTTTTTACATAATTATTTGCCAGAATTTTTGCAAACTGTGTTCGAAATACCAAAAAAACTCCCAAAAAGATTGATATTATCCCTAAAAAGTTAAAAC